>JBJKPH010000219.1:0-6492 GCA_046706585.1 Bacteroidales bacterium
GTATTTCATCCTCCTGCCTTCTGTCGTTGTACCCATGTCAAAAATCATCACCCTGTCCGATTCCTTTGCAAGGAGTTCATAATATCCTTCCAGTTCCTCGTAGGTTGCCAGGTGGAAATCATCTCCCGGGTCATAACCGAGATATTGTTTGGGAGTTGTGATCTGTGCACTCAGTGAGAGTGTAAGTAAAATTACTGCCAGGCCTGAATAAAATCTTTTCATCTTCCTTAATGTGAATGTTTGCCTAAAAGTAGGGAAAAGATTTTAAATATATCTAAGAAGGGGAGAAGGGGAGGTTGAATAACGAATATCGAATAACGAATATCGAGCAGGGAAATTGGCTTCTAAATAAATGGGAAATGTGTATCGTCATCCAATTTCCGATTACTTTTATCTTCTAAAAGTCGCAGATTCGGAGATCTGCTCCTAACGGTTCCTTGTCCCTGCACCCTTCTCTCATTCTCCCATTCATATTCTGCTATCTCCGGTAGCCAATAAATTTAGTTTGAATTCCAACTATAATTTATATTTTTGTACCGGTCTTAAAATAAAGTTGTATGGAACAGTTGTCAGCAGGTAAACTGATAGGTGAACTATCGAGGGCTGCAGATATATATTTTATGCATGAATTCAGAAAATTCAATATTGGGCATGCCCAGATCAGAACTCTCTTTTATGTAGCTCATAATGAAGGCAGAACACAAAAAGAACTTGCGCAATATCTTAACCTCGATAAATCTTCCGTCACATCCCAGTTGCAAATACTTGAACGAAACGGGTATATCATAAGGAGAATATCCGACAGGGATGCCCGCAAGCAGGTGATAAGTATTTCTGAAAAAGCCAGGGAGATACTGCCATCGATGCAGGTTGTACTTGAGTCGTGGACCGGAACCCTGCTCCATGGATTCAGTAAAGAAGAGCGTGGTCGCATCTTTGGCTACCTTGAGAAGATGAAGGCAAATGCAAAGAAAAGGCTCGAAGGGATTAGCTCACTCTCATATGAACAAAAGATAAAATAATTTCATGGCGCGAGGCAGAAAAAATTTAACGGAAGGGAATATAAAAAAGCAACTTTTTGAGCTTACGTGGCCAATGCTGCTGGGAATGATGGGGATAGTCATTTTCAATCTGGTGGACACCTTTTTTGTAGGACGGCTTGGAGTGCATCAACTTGCTGCTATGAGTTTCAGTTTCCCGGTGGTAATGTTCCTGAACAGTCTCTCGCTGGGTATTGGTACAGGCACAAGTTCTTTGATCTCCAGGAATATCATTCATACAGAAAGACAAGAGGTGAAAATGATGGGCAGCCGGGCCTTATTGCTGGGAATTCTTGTTGTAACGGTATTCGCTATCATAGGAATACATACTATCAGGCCCCTGTTCAGCACGCTGGGAGCGAAAGATGAAGTTCTTGGATTCGTTGAGGATTATATGCATATATGGTACCTGGGAGTGCCTTTTGTGGTTATGCCGATGATTGGTAACAATATTGTCAGGGCAACGGGCAATACTTTCACACCCGGAATGATCATGATGACCACTGCAGTGATAAATGCCATCCTCGATCCACTCCTTATATTCGGAATAGGCCCTTTTCCCGAATTAGGTATCAGGGGAGCAGCACTTTCAACTGTACTGACAAGAGCAATAGGCCTGGTCGCCATACTTATCGTACTGATTAAACAAAACCTGCTGTCTGTTCGGTTCGGGCGAATAAAGCAGATCTTCAATACCTGGAAACAGGTACTCTATATTGCCGGGCCCACATCGCTTTCAATGCTGATCACGCCCTTATCGATCGGATTTATTACAAGAATACTGGCAGGTTTTGGCAAGGAGGCAGTAGCTGCATTTGGTGTCTCTTCAAGAGTTGAGATGTTTGCTATGATGCTTATTATGGCTCTCGGGTCGGTTATGCTGATCTTTAGCGGACAGAATTTAAGCAAACATAAATTTGACCGTATAAGGGCTGCGCTTAAAATGTCAATGAAATTCTCGCTGATATGGGGTGTCTGTATCTATACAATACTTATCTTTTTAGGTCATTCGATAGCTTCAGCATTTACCCATGACAATACGGTCATTGAAATAGCCAGGAACTATTTTCTGATAATTGGCGCAAGTTATGGGTTCCAGGGTTTAGGAGCATTAAGCGCCACAAGTTTTAACGGGATAAATAAACCTTTACCGTCGACATTCTTTTCGGTATTAAGAATGCTGGTATTATTTGTCCCACTGGCATGGGCCGGTTCCCGCCTTCTTGGGATAAACGGAGTATTCTGGGCCGGCTTTACAGCAAATATCATAGTCGGAATATTGGCATCGAGACATTTATTTAAAACAGTAAATAAGATACAGGGATCAATAGAAAAGGATTAGTATCCAGGGCAATGAATGGTCCAGAATAACCGGACCATTCTGCCTCACTGTTATTCGGCAGCTATTCTTTTGTCAATACCCAACTTAATGAACCAGCAACTTACTTACTAAGTGTAAATCCGGGATTCTTTGCCCTGTACCATTCATTATACTCTCTCACTATGCTGTTAATATTCAGCATCCTGTAACCCTTCTCCTTATCTTTGATTTTTGTCGCCAACTCAGGAAAGTCTTCCACATACCCCGACATTTTCTTCGGAAAGCCCAGCAAAACACTTGAAAGGTCCACAACATCGCCTGAAGGAAGCTGCATATAGCTTTTAACCTCTTCCGTTAAAGGGGTGACACTTTCATCCATAAAGTCATAATCAAAAAGTGTTATTGGTCCGAATTCAATTACATTAAGAAAGGTAACATCGCTCCCTGCAGGTCTTTTAGGATCATCAGGAGCGTTCAGCTTATAGAACCTGGTTGAATACCATTTTATCCCATTCTCAGATTCATAGTATTTTGTATTCTGGTAGTTGTAGTTCTGCGGTCCAAGATCTTTGTTGTCCGGAGTAAGTGCAGGATACATCTGCATCTGCCACATGGGGAAAAACCTTAGTGTTCCTTTTACAGTATCCCCTTTTTCAGTAACGACAAGTCCTTTGAAGTCCATACCATTCTGTGTAGCATTATACTTGCCTTTCTGGCCGAATCCGGCAAGACTGATCAGTGCCAATAAAACCGTAAGTAGCTTTTTCATAATAATTTTATTTGTGAATAAATTGTATTGACGGATATTCTTAATAACCTGCCGGTTTGGTTTAAAAGTACTGGATTTATCATAATATCTGTACTGTGCACCTCATGACTGAGTAAATATAAAAAAGAATTTTACTATTCAAGGAAATTATGGCAATAATTTTCCGGGAATATATAATCACAATCTTTTCCCCATTTCTCCCTTTTTCTCTGATGGTATTATTGAAAATAGTGATCACACTCCAGACAGCGATCACATCCCCTCTTTCATATAATCATGTATTGCAGAAATGATATTTTTCCTTGTAATGATTCCCACTATAGTACCCGGGTTTCCGGGATCGGTCACCGGAGATCTCCCGATATTTCTCGTGCCAAGTTTTTCGAGGGCATGGCGAAGGTTCTCATCCGGAGTACAAGTTATCACATCCTTAGTCATGATCTCATTAATGGGATGCTTACCCAGCCCTTTTGCCATAGCCTTATTAATATCTTTATGAGTGATTATCCCACATAGCCTGTTATTACTGTCTACCACCGGGAATCCCCTGTGCCGGGTTTCTTTTATCATTAGTCCGGCTTCTTCTACAAGCTGATCGTCCCTGACTGATATCACTTTACGCGACATAGCCTCTTCCACAAGTATATATTCCAGCAGATCAGTACGTTGGCGGTTCTTTATACTATGTCCCCTACGGGCAAGCTTGAGAGTATAAATTGACTCAGGTGATAATCTGTGTATAACCAGATAGGCTATTATCACCGCGGCCATCAGGGGAAGTATGATCTTGTAATCTCCGGTAAGTTCAAACAGGAACAGAATGGAAGATATGGGAGCATATGCAGCGGCGGCAAATACTGCTGCCATACCAATAAGTGCACTTGCTCCCGGCTCGATGCCTGCATCCGGGAAAAGGATAAGGGTAAGTTTGCTGAAAGCCACTCCAAGCATTGCTCCAATGAATAATGACGGGGCAAACACCCCACCCGAGCCACCTGAGCCCAGAGTAATGGAAGTAGCAATCAGCTTGGCAAATAGTAGTATAAGAGCCAGGATTGTAGTCACCTTACCATAAAGTGCCAGTTCAATCGTATCATATCCTACACCAAAGACCTGGGGATACCATAATCCGATAGCTCCAACTATCAGTCCACCAATGGCAGGATAAATATATTTTGGTACAGGCAATATGTTGAACAGATCTTCGGTCTTATAGAGTACCCTTATAAACAGAAATCCTGCTCCTGCCGCAAGTAATCCGAAAGCCATATAGAATATGATCTCCCATGCTCCGTGCATCTGGTAGGCCGGAATAATAAATGCCGGATTGTTCCCCAGGTAGCCACGCGACACCACAGTTGCAATTACTGAGGAGAGTACTATAGAAGAGATGTTTCGCGGTGAGTAATCTCTCATAATCACTTCAAGAGCAAAGAATATACCTGCCATCGGCGCATTGAATGTAGCGGCTATCCCTCCTCCTGCGCCACAGGCAACCAGAATTTTGATCTTTTCCTTCGGAAGGCGAAAAAGCTGTCCCATGGATGATCCCAGGGAGCTGCCAATCTGAACGATCGGTCCTTCACGCCCCACCGATCCGCCGGAACCAATACTTATTGATGAGACGATCGCTTTAATAAGTGCTACACGGAAACGTATTCTTCCTCCCTGTTTATCAATGGCAAACATCACTTCCGGTACACCGTGTCCTTTGGTCTCCGGAGCGAGGTAATGGGTAATAAGTCCCACTATCAATCCTCCGATAGCAGGAATGATCAAAACATAATATCCACCAAGGAATGAAAATGCTGTTTTACCACCGTCAAAAAACAGGCGGTTCAATAAATGGATCAGCCACCTGAAAACAACCGCACCATATCCTGCCCCTATACCTGTAATCGCCGCGAAGATGAGAAGGAAAGCAGTATCCGACCTCCGCAGGAACCTGACCAGCTTATACAGCGTAGTCCTTAGTGTGTTTTTTTGATCATGTTTCATGACAATGCTCCCTTAAAGGTAGTAAAAAACAATACCGTTCGACTTCGAAATTCGAAATTCGATATTCGATCCCGCGTCGCGGGATCTCCGCTATCGCTTCGATATTCAAAGAGGATTACTAAAACAATTGGTTTCTCATTTATTTATTGCTGCCAATATCCTTTCGGGGGTCATAGGTAGTGTATACATACGGGCCCCGACTGCATCGAAAATAGCATTGGCGAGTGCTGCACCCATAGTTGTGATTGCCGGTTCTCCGCAGCCCTGGGGTGGCAGATCCGGATTATCAACCAGCACAACATCTACAGATGGAACATTTGAATAATGCGTAATCCGGTAGGAATCAAAATTATCGGTATATATTTTCCCGCCACTGAACTCAATTTCTTCGAACAATGCAGCACTGATCCCCATAGTAATACCCCCTTCGATCTGTAGTTTCGCACCCTGAGGGTTTATGATCTCCCCCATGTCCTGGGCACACACCACGCGTTCAACAATCACCTGCCCGGTGGATCTGTTCACAGTCACTTGTGCAATTGTTGCAACGTAGGTGTTCAGATAATTCGTACAGGAGATGCCATATCCCTTCCCGCCTGGACCTTTGGAAAAACTTTTTCCAAATTTATCCGCAGCAGCACTGAGCACTCTGATCATACGTTTATCCGTTAAGTTTTTCATCCGGAATGACAGAGGATCCATTCCTGCTGCCCGGGCAAGAATATCGGTATGCGATTCCATTGCAAAAACGTTTGTGTTGCTCCCGGGTCCCCGCCATGCACCTGTCGGGAATGGATGTCCATTTCTTGAACTGCTGCTTTTTACTCTGAAGTGAGGGATGTTGTAAATAGGTTCCGAGCTTCGCGTACCTGTAAACAGTATATCACAATCCCAGAATGTAATCTGCCCTTCCGCATTTAAACCTGATTCAAGCTGGATCACAGCTGCAGGCCGATATGTATCATAAAAGAATTCTTCTGCTCTTGTCCATGCAAGTTGCACAGGATGCCCGGTGATCTTTGATAGTTTTACAGCCTCACTGATTTGCTGACCTGACTTTTTGCCACCAAATCCCCCTCCCACAAAAGGTGTCATTACATGAACATTCTCTTCCGGAATATCCAGTGCCGCTGCTGCTGTTCGTTGTACCTGGAAAGGAGCCTGTGTCGATGCCCAAACTCTCACCTGTTTATCTTCAACATGTGCCATTACGGCATATGGTTCCATTGGTGCGTGAGCCACATAGTGATTATAGAATTCTGATTTAACTCTCATTTTCGCTGCAGCCTGCCCGTCAGAAAGGTTTCCCATTTCAACATATACGTTGCCATCGGGTGCGGCATTTTTAAGATGATCGAAAATGG
>JBJKPH010000220.1:0-3827 GCA_046706585.1 Bacteroidales bacterium
ATTTTGTTATCCAGCCAAGCCCGGCCTCAATTGGTGAAGTTGTATCATCAATATCGTTTCCGTAAAGACAGTAGCCCATTTCAAGGCGAAGTGTATCGCGTGCTGCCAGTCCTATTGGCTTAATACCATACTCGGCCCCTGCCTCAAAGACAGCCTTCCAGAGTTTATCCGCATCAGCATTATCAACATATATCTCACACCCTCCGGCACCGGTATAACCGGTGGTTGCAAAAAGAACATTATCAATTCCTGCAAAGCCTGTCTCCTTAAAAGTATAATATTCCATATCGGTGACAGTCTCATCGGCAAGTTTCTGCATGGCCTTTAGAGCAAGCGGACCCTGAACTGCCAGCTGAGCGACAGAATCAGAGACATTTTCTATCCCGTTACCGGGAGTAATACCGAACTTCGCGGCATTGAGAACACACCAGTTCCAGTCTTTATCAATATTGGCGGCATTTACTACCAGGAGGTATTTTTGTTCGTTGAACCTGTAAACCAGAAGGTCGTCAACTATTCCTCCCTTACCATTAGGAAAACATGAATACTGAACTTTACCGTCAGTTAGCGCCGAAACATCGTTGGAAGTTACATGCTGCAGGAAATCGAGCGACTTTGGTCCCTTAACCCAGAACTCACCCATATGGGATACATCGAAAACGCCGACCTTTTCCCTAACAGTGATATGTTCATCGTTGATACCCGTATATTCGATAGGCATGTTATAACCTGCAAACGGAGCCATCTTTGCTCCCAGGTTTTCATGATACTTGGTAAATGGAGTATTTTTCATTTAGATATTTTTTAGAGTTCATTCAATACCCAAATGTAACAAAAATAGCAGTACGTTGTGGAGGCCTAAAAGGTGTTATTAACCATATTCCGGATAATTTTATTTATCGGGGATTCCTCATCAGGAGAGTATCCTGAACCACATCTGTTTGCAGAGGAACAGTATCCGGGAGAGCAACCACAGGTGTATACTCCACCCGGTATAAATCCAGTCCTCCCTCTCCACCCTGCCGGTCAGAGGAAAAGACAAAAGTATTTCCTGATGATCCTGACGGCCGGTAGAAAATATCATTCTTCTGAGAATTTACCGGCGGTCCCAGGTTAACTGCTTCACCCCATGTACCATTTTCTTCCCTCACCGACATAAAAATATCAAATCCGCCCAGGCCTTCTCTTCCGTTGGAGCTGAACCACAGCGTATCACCGCCTTCTGATATCCACGCACCTTCCTCGTTACCTGCCGAGTTTACACCCGGACCTGCATTATATGGTTTTGTCCATTTATTCTTTTTTACTCTCTTCATACTGAAAACATCCCTGCCGCCGAGTGTGCCCTTCCTGTCAGATGTAAAAAATACTTCGTTACCGTCGCCGGTAAAGGAAATTGATGTCTCTGTCGCATTGCTGTTTACGGGTATCCGGGGCATTTCAGGATTGCTCCACTTCCCTTTTTTATATTCCGAAAGATAAATATCTCCTTTACCTGTCCAACCGGCATATATATACATTATACTGTTTTCGGGATCAACCCACAGCACCCCTTCGTTACTCGCGGTTGACAGCGCATCACCGGCGGGTGCAGACTGATTAAATTCATTCCCGCTGCCGGTTGCCACAAAAATACTTTCATCCCATTTCATGTCCTGGTTCTGGCGGTCCTTCGCCCCTGAAACGTTTCTTCTTGAAGTAAAGTAAAGAACATTACCATCAGATGATAATACAGGAGAATAATCATCTTCGGGTGAGTTTACTCCACGTCCCATGTTAATGATCTTTGCCGTAGATTCAAGAGGTGACAGTTCTATAGCCATATCGCACTGCTTTATCAGCCGGGTTACTGTTGCGTCGGAACTACCCTCACTCACTATTCTGTCGGAATACATATTATAACAATCGAGAGCTTTCCCAAAATCTCCGGCATAGTGGTATGCCCTCCCCGTATTAAGCAGGAGATCATTCGCCACATCAGGATCTATCTCCCTGGCTGTAAGGAAATAATCCAGTGCTTCAGAGAACTTGTTGCTCTTCAGGGCACAAATACCTGCCTTATAATTAAGGGAAGCATTGCCACTGTTGTAGGTCAAGGCTTTCGTATAGTAATCCAGTGCATCGGAGTAGAGTCCGCCTCCAAGATCGTAAAGCTTGTCACCCTTCCTAAGGTTCTTCCATGCTTCTGAAAACCCTTCCTTTTCAGTTTTAAAAGCCGATTTTTCTGTCTTAACCTTCTCCTGCGCAATAATAGCTTCCTGGAATATCAGTGCCAGGAATAATGCCAATAATAACCTGGTATACATAATCTCTCTGTTTTGATCCTAAATTTAACACAATTTAATTAAAATGCCTTGAGATTATTTTATCTGCCGGGCAGATATACATTAAGTAAATAAATTATCATTTACGACCCCTTACCGACAAATTTTTATATTTTTGTTTCTATATTCCTAAAAGGCAAAACATACAATGCAAAGCCATCTTATTGATTTTTCGTACCTGGAGGAGGTCTGTGCCGGAGACAGGGATCTTATACTGGAAATGGTTGGTATTTTCCTTGATCAGGTAAAGGAATTTACCGAAGCATTCGAGACCCTGAATGGTGAAATGAAATTCTATGACCTGGGATTAATGGCACATAAAGCCAAATCGTCTGTGGCAATTATGGGCATGAAAGACCTTACAATTAAACTCAAGGAACTTGAGATCAAAGCCAAAGAAGGTATTGAGACCGGATCATACAATGATTATATTAATGATTTCAGGGAGCAAACCAGGATAGCTGAAGAGGAATTGAAAGAGTATATTAATAACCTCAAATAATATGATCTCAGTTGACAGAATCGATAACAGTATAGACCATATCACCTACAATGGCATTGAAAAGCTGAACGCTTTCATTTCGGAAGAGGCAAGGGAAGAACTCCAAAAACTGTTCGATGCCCCTAACTCAAAAGTTATTTTAGATCTGACAGGGATCAGATATATCGACAGTTCGGGTTTCGGCACCCTTCTGAATACAATGAAGGCTGCCCGAAACAATTACGGAACACTGAAGATATGTTATATAGATCCCAATGTAAGGACACTCTTTCTGAGTCTGCAGTTACACACAGTCTTTGAGATTTATGATACACTTGAAGAGGCAGTAAATAGTTTTGTGTAAGCTCACAAATTCAAATATTCTCTTCCCCCCGGTGAAGAAATAGTTTTGGGTAAAATAATCAGATGGTAAAGATCCCGGCAGAAATCAATAAAATTAAATGGAAACCCGGCACAATGATTTATCCTTTGCCGGCTGTTATGGTAAGTTGCGGATCAGTACCCGGAGAATTTAATATAATAACCATTTCATGGACAGGTACAATATGTACGGATCCCCCGATGTGCTATATATCTGTCAGACCGGAGCGTTATTCATATGGGATAATAAAGAAGAACATGGAATATGTTATCAATCTGACTACCAGATCCATGGTCCGGCATGCAGACTGGTGCGGTGTACGATCGGGGCGTGATTATGATAAATTCGGGGAAACAGGACTCACCCCGGTTATGGCAGGTAATGTTAAGGCACCGATCATAGCCGAATCTCCTGTTAATATCGAATGTGCCGTAAGAGAGGTCATTGAACTGGGTTCGCATCACATGTTCATTTCTGAAGTCGTGGCAGTTCAGGCAAGCAGTGAATACCTTGATAAAGAAAGTGGTGCATTTGACCTTAACAGTTCAAACCCGATATTCTACTCGCATGGTAAGTATTATGACTCTGGAGAATATCTTGGCAGGTTTGGTTTTTCAGTAAAAAAGAACAAAAAGAAAAG
>JBJKPH010000221.1:0-9826 GCA_046706585.1 Bacteroidales bacterium
TTCACAGCACTGGTGACTACGGTCGATAAATAAGTAAATTTCGGGGTGTAGCGCAGCCAGGCTAGCGCACTACGTTCGGGACGTAGGGGTCGGGAGTTCGAATCTCCCCACCCCGACAAAAGCAATAAAGCCTTACCGCGAAGCGGTGGGGCTTTAACATTTTAAGACGAACTAAACTTGTTTAAGTGAGTATTAAAATGTTAAAACACAGAAAAGCCGGCGGCTTTTCAGGCTTTATTGCTTTTAGTTTCTTCCTCCAGGAGATCACGCGAACATCGTGAGCGTAATCTCCTGAAAATCCGAAAAAGGGGAAGGATTTGCAATAAGGAGATCACGCGAGCATCGCGAGCGTAATCTCCCGGAAATCCCAAAAGAAGATCACGTGAAGTAAAAGAGCTACAATTGAAAACTACTCCCTGAATAAGCAACGGAATCTGATAATATTAACATATAGATAATGGATTAATGACTTCAACACTCTCTGAAGTGCAATATCATTGCAATGAGTCCCATGTGATCGGGACTATGGCGGATAAAGCTGTGGGCCATGGGCAGGGGAAGTAATCAGTATTAATTCTCTTCATTCGTCAAATTTGTGCGACTCCTCCATTTAGATATAATTTTGGGTCGTGTATACAACTCTGCGACCGCTATGCGGTCGTCTCTAAATTATGATCCCGCAGGATCAAACAATTGTAAACCGAAACCTGAAAAAGTGGAAAACGACCCCAGCGGGGTCGCACAAAAGAATTGCCAATGTTATTTCTCAGACGTTATCTGGTGGCAACATAAAATTAACACCGTCCCCTGGCGCATGGGCTGTTGGTGATAAAGAAACCGAAAAATCCTCCTATACCCAGACTTTTGAGTACCTCCCCTGCCGTTATGACTTCAGCATTGTGCCCTTCAGTTAGATAGAAGTATAAAAATCCTGCCAGGGCTCCAATAATAATTGCAATAAGCGATTTCTTGATCTGGCCGATAAACTGCTTAACCTTTCCTTCTGATGGCTCTATTTCAAGCTTTTTGAATTCCATGTATATACATATATTAATATATGCAAATATAAAACAATCTTTTCAATATCATGAGTTTTTCCTTCGTTTTTGGCTGGGGGACATATGATGCAAAGTGCAGATTACAGATCTGCACCACGCATGGGACTAAATCTGCACTAACTCCGTGATTAAATCAAAGTCTTTATTTCCCAACTATTAAACTAATTTAGTACCTTGATCTGTTCAAAATCGTTTGGTATGAAAACTCTTAAGCTTGTACTCCTGGTAATTTTCTCAGTGATCATTATTGCGCTAATTGCCGGCTTATTCATTGTAAGGAATATTAGCAATTCTGCTATTCCACCTTACCAGGGAGAAATTGAACTTTCAGGTCTGAATTCGGAGGTAACCATTTTCAGGGATGAACGTGGCATACCACATATTTATGCCCTGGATGAGCATGACCTATATATGGCTACAGGTTTTGTTATGGCACAGGAGAGGCTGTGGCAGATGGATCTCATCAGAAGAGCCACCATGGGAACACTTTCAGAGATATTCGGCGGTGATTATGTTAATACAGATTTATTCCTGCGTGCACTAAGGATCCCTGAAAAATCACAGATGGTGATAGACAACTCCGATCCGGAGATCATAAAGTGCATGGGTTATTTTACTGATGGTGTTAATCAGTATATTGAAAATGCAGGTAAGGATCTTCCGCCAGAATTCAGGATACTTGGCTACAAACCTGAGCCATGGACAATGGCCAACTCGGCCAATATTATCGGATATATGGGATGGGATCTTGCCGGAAGCAACCTGTCGGGAGATATATACCTGTACCGGTTGTTCAGATTACTTGGTGACGAGAAGGCCCGTGAACTGGTTCCTTACCTTGATTATACCGATACACCCGTATACCCTGATTTTAAACTGGGTGACGATAAACTGGATGAAATTGCTGAAGCAGGCAGGATCGCAGATAAACTTGCTGCCCTGGGAATTGTTCCTCTCAGTGGAAGTAATAACTGGGCTGTCTCAGGGTCAGGATCAGAAACCGGAATGCCGCTGCTTTCGAACGATATGCACCTTAGCCTTAGTAGTCCGGGGATCTGGATACAGATGCACCAGGTGATCCCTGGAAGGCTGAATGTTACCGGAGTGCTTGTTCCCGGTGAACCATTTGTGGTGGCAGGACATAACGAGAGAATAGCCTGGGGAATGACCAACCTGATGGTAGATGATATCGACCTTTACGCAGAAACAATTAACAGTGATGATACAACCGAATATTTTTTCAATGGCAGTTGGCATAAAATGGATATACGCCAGGAAGGAATAAATATAAAAGGAGGAGAAAAAGTTACACTGCCTTTGATGTTTACTCACCGCGGACCGATAGTATCAGGTTTTCGCGGGCTGGACAGCATTGAAGTGAGCATGCGATGGTCGGGGAACGATCCAAGCAATGAACTTATGGCAGTTTACAGACTGAACAGGGCAGAAGGCTGGGATGATTTCAGGGAAGCTGTAGCAGGATTCAGATCGGTAAGCCAGAATTTCGTCTATGCCGATGTCGACGGGAATATAGGACTGCAGGTTGGAGGAGGAGTGCCTGTAAGGGAAGGATATGGCTGGATGATACACCCAGGCGATACTGATGAATATGATTGGAAGGGATATCTGACACAGGACCAGTTGCCTTTCAGTTTCAATCCCTCATCAGGTTCGGTATCATCGGCCAATAATAAAACCGTATCCGATTTATCATATCCATATTATATAGGTACATATTTTGCATTACCCTACAGAATAAACAGGATAAGGCAGATGCTCAATGAAAAAGAGAAATTCGGATTGGATGATTTTAAGAGAATGATCACCGACCGGCATTCAGATTATGCAGCAAAACTGGTTCCTGTGTTGCTGAATGCACTGAAAACGGAAAGCGATCTCAACGGCATGGGAAAAGAGATGGCAGGCATGCTCATGGACTGGGATTATGATATGTCCCCCGACATGATAACACCTACCTTTTTTGAATATTTCAGGAAAAACCTGGCTTCAGACCTGCTCTCTGATGACCTGGGCGGGCTGTATAATACTATAAACAGTACGGTCAGGGATTATTATCTTTCGAGAGTGATCAATGGAAGTACAAGCTATTTTGTTGATGATATTACAACAGATAAAGAAGAAACATTCGATATGATCCTTGTCAGGGCTTTCCATGAGACAATTTCAGAACTCGAGGCAACTTACGGTGAAAGAACAACAAAGTGGTTGTGGGGAGATATACACAGGTTTGCCGCCGAGCATCCGTTGTCGACAGTCAGGATACTTGACAGGGTGTTCAACCTAAATTCAAAGTATTACAGGGTAGGGGGGAGTAACCATACTGTTTCACCCTATTCATACTCGGCCAATTTCCATGTTGATCACGGTGCGTCTGAACGGCACATTTTCAATACTGCAAACTGGGATGAGTCATTTACAGTTATCCCGACTGGGACTTCCGGGATCCCCGCATCGGAATTTTATCTTAATCAGACAGAAGCATATTGTAAGGATAAATTCTATGTCGATCATTTCAGTGATAAGGCAGTGAGGGAAGCAGCCATATATAAACTGGTATTGAAACCAAAGAAACAGGTATTATGAATAATGATAAAAGATGGTCCCTTGAGGGCAAGGTTGCAGTTATTACAGGTGGAACACGTGGAATAGGTGAAGGTCTTGTAAAGGAATTTTCAGGTCTGGGGGCAAAAGTGATTGCTGTGGCAAGGGAAATACCGGGAGCGGGAGCGGAAACTGAGAACGTGACCTATTTCAGGTCTGATGTGAGCAGTGTAGAAGGACGAAGGGACATAGCCTCATACATTCACAACGAAGTGGGGAAACTTGATATACTGGTGAATAACGTCGGGACCAACATAAGGAAGAAAACTGTTGATTATTCCGATGACGAGCTGGATTTCCTGTTGAACACGAATATGATCTCAGCATTCAAGCTTTCACAGACTTTATACACCCTTCTGAAGGAGGGTGACGGTGGCTCTGTTATCAATATAAGTTCGGTAGCCGGATTGACACATATCAGGACCGGTTCGGTATACGGTATGACGAAAGCAGCCATGAACCAGCTGACAAAGAACCTGGCAGGTGAATGGGCAGGTGATAACATCAGGGTGAATGCAATTGCCCCATGGTATATTAATACTCCGCTTGCAGTACAGGTACTTAAGGATGAGGCCTATCGCAATGAAGTGTTGGCACGAACACCCATGGGCAGGATCGGTGAGGTAAATGAGGTCTCATCGCTGGCAGCGTTTCTCTGTATGCCGGCTGCATCATATATAACCGGACAGGTGATATCTGTCGACGGAGGCTTTACTATTTTTGGATTCTGATTTGGTTGAAAGGGGGCGCTTGCCTCAGTCCATCATAATATGCCAGGGCTGATGACATGACCGGTGCAGGAAGACCGTTAACGATTGACAGGGCAACAACTCTTCTCCATGCCTTTTGTAAACTTTCTACCCTGTTACTGAAATAACCTGATAAAAGAATGTTTCCTGTTCCATTCTCATCTGAAATGGCCTTTACCGCTTCCTCAACATATCCGGAACCTGTCATAAGGCCATTTTTGATAAGGGTCATGCTGTTTTCGGGCTGAACTTCCAATCCCTGTTTTTTCCCTGCCTCCGCCAAAAGACTTAATCCCTGTGCCCATGCAACCATACCTGTCCCGTAAAGGGCATACTTCAGGTCGTTGACCACTCGTGTGCGTTCACCTGGGTATAAAGGTTCAGGACCTTTAAGCAGACCGGTAGCAGAAGATCTTAATTCAACCATCTCCGACAGGTTACCTGACATCAGTGAGGCTGCAGTAACCGAATGAGGTAAATTTATTTCAATGGCCATTTCAAGAGCCCCCCGGGCGGCTTCTTCCCATGCACTCCAGTCGAACAGGTCCCTGTCAAACGGATAATCATTTTCTTTTTGCGTGACTATCCTTTCACATATCTTTTCGAGAAGTTTATTATCAGGCTCACTATTGTTCCATACCGAAAAGACATTGTGGATCTCATTAATATTGAGTTTTAACAGGTGTTTCATTATTAAGAATGACTCAATTATGGCCTGTATACCGGCATATTCAATACCCTTAATGACCATTTTTATCGTTTCGTTTATATTTTTATCTGATTTCATGACTGATAAATAACGTGTTTATTTGATTATTCAATAATCCTGAAGCCAAGGCCTGCAAGTATTCTTCTTACTTCATTATTACCCGTTGAAACAGAATAGGCACCGAACTCCCTTCTTTTAACGCAGGCTGATCTTAATTCCTCGAATCTGCCTGGATCATCCTTGAGCAATCGGCTATCCTTATCTACAGGGCAGGTGTGCAAAATAGCTGCCGCCAGCTGTTCCGTTACACTTCCGTAAAGGATGGTCTCATCTATGAGGTTGTCTGCGGGCGGGCATGGTTCTTCCGGTTTCCATTCTCCAAGAGGGAGACCGAAAAATGTTGCAAGCTCATTAACTATTATTCTTGTCGCGTTCGATTTGCCCTCCGTCGAGTAGCCTGCAATATGGGGTGTTGTGATGTCGGCAAGTGAAAGAAGTTCACGGTTGATAACCGGTTCGCCTGTCCAGACATCCAGTGCAGCACCTCCGGCCTTCCCGCTTCTGAGAGCTTGTGCCAGGGCATCCTCGTCAACAACCTGGCCTCGTGAAGAATTAATGATTATAGTACCTTCTTTCATCTTTTTGAACATCTTACCTGATGCCAGGCCGATCGTGCTGTGCCTGCCGGTTAGTGTCAGAGGAACGTGAAAAGAAATAATATCTGCAACTTCAGTGATCTCTTCGAGTGTTGAAAACAGTTCTTTACCTTCGGCTTCTTCCCTGGGAGGATCATTCAGAAGTACTTTAAGTCCGAGGATTTTAGCCATTTGCGCCACCTTGCTGCCTGTATTCCCTGCTCCGACTATTCCCATGGTAAGATCACCGGCACAAATACCCTTACGGTTAATAAGGAAGATAAGGACCGCAGCAATATACTGCATCACGGATACTGAATTTGACCCGGGAGCATTTACACATTTTATCCCGTGTGACTGACACCATCCTGTGTCGATGTGGTCGGTCCCGATAGTAGCCGAGCCGATGAAACTTACTTTTGTCCCCTGAAGAAGCTTACTGTTACAAGCTGTCCTGGTCCGAACCAGCAGTGCATCGGCATCAATAATGTCTGTTCTGGTTATATGACTGCCCATCAGATATTTAACCTGACCGAACGGCTCAAGGGTCCCTTTTATGAAAGGTATATTATCGTCAATTATAAATTTTAACATCAATTGTATATTCCCTGCGGTACGATTATAATATATAAGGTACACAGACAATGCAAATATAGCTAATATGACGATAGCGTAATGTCTGGCGAAACAGATTGAATTTCCCCTCTTCCGTTTATTCCGGAGATATGGATCAGGGAAATTAATCAGGAGAATTATTACCCGGTGGTTTGTCTATAGCTTTTTCAGAATGAATCTAAATTAGCAAAACATGATTTTTGCCGGGTTTCAATTTATCGTACTGTTATACATTTAACAGCAGATATACGATCATATTTTAACGGATAAATTCAAATATAAAACATTATGTACCAGACTGATAATCTTGTAAAGGACCTGGTTGGAATTCATGGTAACAGCAGGGAGAGCCTGCTACCGATACTTCAGGGTATTGTTGAGAAGCATAACTGGCTATCTGATGATGTCATGGTTGAAGTTGCCAGGGAGTTGGATATTTCTGCAGCGGAAGTATACGGGACGGCCTCATTTTACTCATTTCTTGATACCGAGCCAAGGGGTGAGTATATAATAAGGGTATGTAAAACAATTACCTGTACAATGAAAGGGAAAGAGGAAGTCATTGAGACCCTTGAGGATATGCTGAAGATAAAGGCAGGTCAGACAACGTCAAACGGCAAGTTTACTCTTCTGGAGACAAATTGCATGGGATGGTGTCACAGGGCGCCTGCTATCCTTATCAATGATACGCCTTTTACAGAGCTTACCAGGGAAAAACTGGTAAAAATTATTAAAGATTATATGCATAAATAACAGTGTCTGAAATGGAAACAGGAAAGATTAACAAGGTAGATCTCATTTTTGAGCATATTGATCCGGAGGAAGTACTGACCAGGGTACATAATATGGACAGCAATGATATTATCAGGGAGATACTTGAATCGGAACTCAGGGGCAGGGGTGGAGCAGGGTTCCCTACGGGAATGAAGTTTAAGCTATGTGCCGATGAGAAAGAGAAAGTGAAATATGTTGTATGCAATGCTGATGAGGGAGAGCCCGGGACATTTAAGGACAGAGAGATTCTCGACCGTGTCGCTTATAAGGTGTTTACCGGGATGACCATTGCTGCAAAAGCAGTGGGAGCAAAGAAAGGATATATTTATCTGAGAGGGGAATACAAGTTTTTGTTACCCCAGCTCAGAATGAGCCTTGACGGCTTTCATAAGATGACCGGGAAAATCGGATTTGATTTTACAATCGGGATTCGTCTGGGTAGCGGTGCATATATCTGTGGAGAGGAGAGTGCTCTCTTTGAATCGATGGAAGGAAAGCGGGGAGAACCGAGAAATAAGCCGCCATATCCTACAAACAGCGGTCTGTTCGATAAGCCAACGATCGTTAACAATGTTGAAACGCTGGTTAATGTTGTGATCATTCTCAAGTACGGAGCTGTGAAATACAAACAGCTTGGGACCAGGTTTTCAACAGGTGCCAAGGTCTTTTCTGTTTCAGGGGATACAAATATTCCGGGAATATACGAGTTGGAACTGGGTATGTCATTACTTGAGTTCGTTAATGAATTCGGTGACGGAGACACAAAAGCCGTTCAGGTAGGAGGTGCATCAGGTTTCTGCGTCCCGAGAAAACTGTTCGCAAGCACTATTATTGGCTTCGAGGGAGTGCCTACAGGAGGTTCCATGAAATTGTTCAACAGCAGCCGGTCGATGTATAATGTACTGCACAATTACCTTGAATTTTTTAACGAAGAGTCGTGCGGACAATGTACTCCCTGCAGGGTTGGCTGCCAACAACTTTTAAAGGGTATAGAGGCGGTTAAAAAGGGAGAAGCACGTTCGACATACCTGAATGAACTGGTCAAACTGGCTGATACAATGAAGATAGCCTCAAAATGTGGTCTGGGCCAGTCGGTCGGGAACGCTTTCAACTCGATAACCGGAAACTTCAGGGAGGAGATAATATATTAATATCTATGGCAATGAAAAAGAATAAAATAATAAATCTGACCATCAATAATATGCCTGTTTCCGTTGATGAAGGATCAACAGTACTTCAGGCAGCAAATAAGCTTAATCTGCATATCCCCACCCTGTGTAACCATCCTGACCTTCATGTAAAAGGTAATTGCCGGGTTTGTGTCGTGGAGCAGGTGGGCGCAAAAGCCCTGGTTGCCGCATGTGCTCACCCTGTGTCGGAAGGGATGGAGATACTTACGAACTCGCTGAAGGTGAGAAACGCAAGGAAGCACGTTGTCGAACTCCTTCTTTCAGAGCACAGGGCCGATTGCACAAAATGTTACCGGAACCAGAATTGTGAGCTTCAGACACTTGCTAACGAATATTCATTTGGCGACCATATTTTCCTCGACCTGACAGGAGGTCATGAAGAACATATCGACAGGGCATCTGCATCGATAGTTAAGGACGATAGCAAATGCATCAGGTGCCAGAGGTGTGTAAGGACCTGTAGCGAGCTTCAGAAAGTATCGGCACTGGCAGTAAGCGGTAAGGGACATGAAATGAAGATATCTACCTTCCTTGACAGGACCGTGAGTCATGTCGTATGCACGCAGTGCGGACAATGTATCAACCGTTGTCCAACCGGGGCACTGACCGAGAAGACATATATCGATTACGTATGGGATGCCATATATAATCCTGACGTGCATGTGGTTGTTCAGACTGCTCCTGCGATCAGGGTTGCAATTGGTGAATATCTTGGCTATGACCCGGGTGAACGGGTAACCGGGAAAATGGTTACAGCCCTTAAGCAACTTGGATTTAACTCGGTTCTTGATACCGATTTTACAGCCGACCTGACAATCATTGAAGAGGGAACAGAACTTCTCAACAGATTAAAGAAGGCGATCATGGAGGGAGACAAGAGTGTTCCTTTTCCAATGCTTACATCATGTTCCCCCGGATGGATCAAGTTTCTTGAGCATAAATTCCCGGAATTATTGCCGAACCTCTCGTCATGTAAATCACCTCAGCAGATGTTCGGGGCACTTGCGAAGACATATTATGCAGAGAAAATGAAGATCGATCCGTCAAAAATGGTATCGGTTTCAATAATGCCCTGTACTGCCAAAAAGTTTGAGGCCAACAGGCCTGAAATGAGGGACAGCGGGTATAAAGATGTTGACTATGTTCTTACAACCAGGGAATTTGCAGTGATGATAAAGCAGGCTGGTATCGATTTCAGGAGCCTTGAGCCTTCATCCTTTGATTCCCTGATGGGTGAATCGACCGGTGCCGCAGCAATATTCGGTGCTACAGGAGGTGTTATGGAAGCAGCCCTCAGGACCGCCTATGAAATAGTTACCGGAAGAGAGGTGCCTTTCAGCGATCTGAATATTGTTCCGGTAAGGGGAATGGAAGGTGTAAAGAAGGCATCAGTAAAAATAGAGGGTTGTGTTGATGAATGGAAATTCCTTGAAGGAGCAGTCCTGAACGTCGCAATTGCACATGGCCTGGCTAA
>JBJKPH010000222.1:0-7598 GCA_046706585.1 Bacteroidales bacterium
TTCTTCGACTGACTTTTTATTTTCGGTGGCCTGCAGATGTACTTTCCGGTTACAACATCCTCGATTGCCTGCAGCAGTTCATCCATACCCTGCTTCCTGCGGGCTGAAGCCGGTATAACAGGGATACCAAGTTCTTTGGAGAGTGTCCTGATATCCACTTCCAGGTTATTTCTTTTTGCTTCATCCATCAGGTTTACACACATTACGGCTCGGTCGGTAAGTTCAAGTATCTGCAATGCCAGGTTTAGGTTGCGCTCTATCCTGGTGGCATCAACAACTATTACCGTTACATCTGGCTGGCCGAAAAGGATGAAATCACGTGCAATCTCCTCATCAGTGCTTGTGGATAACAGAGAATAGGTGCCTGGAAGATCAACCACCTTGTAGTTCTTATTGTTGTAGGTGTAGCCTCCTTCAGCCCTTGAAACTGTTTTGCCGGGCCAGTTGCCGGTATGCTGGTGCAGACCGGTTAGGTTATTGAAAACAGTGCTTTTACCTGTATTCGGATTACCGGCCATGGTAATTACATAGTCTGTGTTTTCAAGATTAAGCCCCAGCTTTATAAGGTTTGCCTTATTATGAAGCGGGCAATTTTCACAATTGCTCAGACTGTTCATGTTGTACTCATTTTCCTGTTAATGAAAATAAGATCGGCCTGTTGTTTCCTTATCCCAATGGTAGTACTCATTACACGGTAACCTACAGGGTCGCCTGAAGCACTTTTCATTACAGCTGTTATCTCACTCCCCGGGATTATGCCCAGGTCCATCAGTCGTCTACGCTGCTGTCCCCTGCAATTAGGGGAAATGCCTGTTACTTCAGCCTTTTCACCGATCTCAAGTGATGACAATACCTCATTCTTAGGTATATCGATAACTTCAGCCTGCACTTCTTCCACAGTTATCTGACCTGCAAACAGCGGCGTAAGGTTGTATTCTTCACCATCGGCTGCAAAAGTTATCTTCTTATCGGAAATATCAGTCACATAAACCTGCATACCGGGATATAGTCCAAGCACAACCAGTTGCTCATATATGCTTTTCGGTTCATCCTCCAGATGGATAATTCGTCCCGTGGCACCCTCTTTCATCCTGCTTAAACTGCTGCCTCTTGCTCCGGGCAATTCACCCTCCGGAGTGGGTATAGGATCACCATGCGGGTCGTATACGGGATTACCCATTTCTGCGGCCAGTTTCTCCGCTTCCTCCTCAGATACATTATGCTCAACCCGGCAAGCCTCGTTGTGCCATTCGGCCGGTGCCATACCCGTCTTTTCAGCAAAGTACCCTTCAAGTATCCTGTGTATCCTTACTATTCTCAGGGCGTATGACCGGCCGGTATCAGTTAATGAAACAGTCTGTCCCTTTACAACTGCCAGTTCCATTGCCACCAGGCGATCAGCCAGTTGCCCGGACTTGTCGATAGAGATATTAAGGTGTCCGGCCAGACTGCTGACACTGCAATCCGACCTGTTGTACTCGCAGTCGAAGATGAATTTCAATGCATCCTCAAGCCTGACCCTCTTGTTATTCCTGCTGATATGCGATATTAACGCCATTCCGCCTCTTGCAGGCCAGAAGAACCATACCAGTACGATTATTATGACAAGTCCGGCTATAAGCCTTGAAAATGGTTGAATCTGCATAATTGTAAACATATCTTCTCAGTATTATCCTGACATGATATTCTTTATTGTAATAACAAAATTAACAATGTTTGGTTTCTAATTCGCCACATGTTCAATTTTGTACAATCCTGATGCATGTGGCTTCAGTTTCTGAATAAACAGATCACTAAACACTCCGATATCTTCGCCCGACCACATATTTGTTATCCGTGCCTTACCCGGGAAGCCAATATCGGCAAGTCTGACATCCAGGTCTGATGAGAGTGAGTCTGAGAGATTGAACAGCGCCAGATATGCCATGTTAAGGTTTTCATTTTTTGATGTAATGGCAACCTTATCATCGTTATTATAGAGTTCTCTGACATCCGAACTTTCAGCATGCATTTTCAGTACTTCCCTGTTTGTCAGCAGCGACAAAGTAAATTCGTCATTGCTTGGCAGGTCGCCACCAAAAAAAAGGGGAGAGCGAAAGATCGTAAAAAGGGTCATCAGGGTATATTGCTCATCTTTTGAAAGCCTGGTCATGCGGTCAGATCCGCGTTCGCCCCTTATCGAGAGCCTTCCCAGAGGGATCATATCGCAATCAGGCCAGGTACCGGGTTTTATGTAACTGAACCAGTCTTTACTGACTACAAAAAGATGATCGATATTCCGCCAGTTATCCCACACATCATTTACCATTCTCCACATGTTTGCATTCGCACTTACATGATCAGCTTCGTCAGGGGGAGTGGGTCCGGGTGAGGTGCTTAAAACAATATGACGGCCGCAGTTGTCTATAGCCTTCCTTATCATTTCAACTTCCTTGCCATGATAAATGGGTGCTGACAGATCATCCACCTTAATAAAATCAACGCCCCATTGGGCATACAACTCAAAAATTGAATTATAATATTCCTGTGCGCCGGGCTTATCAGCGACAATGGTGTAATTGTCCTTTAGCCACCTGCACTGATCTTCAGTAGTATATATCTGATCTGCCGTAATGCCTTTGGTCCCTTTTACCGGAAGTTTATTTTCTACAGCATACTTTGGGACACCCCGCATAATATGAATACCGAATTTCAGACCTTTACTGTGTATATAATCAGCCAGTTCCCTGAATCCCTTACCTCCTGCTGCTGACGGAAACCTGTTGGTGGCAGGTAAATATCTCCCGTATTCATCAATTACATATTTTGGGTCTCTCTGGTTATATCCGTGGCTTTTAGTATTCTCAACAAACCACCTTATGTCAACTACAACATACTCCCATCCATAATCCTTAAGGTAGGTTGCCATATAGTCGGCATTCGATTTTATCTCGTCTTCCCTGACTGTCGGACCATAACAGTCCCAGCTGTTCCAACCCATTGGCGGTGTTTTTGCCCATTCTTTAAAATCGGTCTTTTTGTTTGTACTGTTTGTGCAACCTGGTGCTATCGCCACCAGGAGGGTCATTACAAAGATTTCAATAATTTTCATCATCAGGTTGTCTTTTAAAGTTTTAATTTAACTCTTTTCATATACCCCAAATACAAAATCGCTTCTGTTTGACATTAAATATTCGTCCTCATATTTAAAAACGTTATTAATACATATTTCTTTCCCCGCATCAGGCTTTTGAAAATGATGGGAAATACTTTTTAGTGCCGGCATTAACAGATTCCCTCCGTATCCCTTTTCTTCAAGGGTTTTAAAATAACAGCTGATCGTTGAAAGTATGCTTTCACTTTCCACGCATTCTGAAGGATCTGATATTAACATCCTAAATATACCTGAACCCCAATATCTGTTTTTATACAGTTTGGTTTTGAATATTTTCCTGTACTCCTTATCAATAAGGCCAAGGCATTTATTGATCTCTTTCAACTGGCTTTTACTGTATTGAAACCTGTTTGCCCCTGTGTATTCATTAATGATAAGTTTTCCGTCCGGTGCCATTGATCTGTGCACTTTCCCGATCAGATCATCAAGATTTTTAAAGTGATGCAGGGATGAATTGAACAGGACAATATTGTAATAATCATCAGGGAAAGTGTGATTATATATGTCTTCAATAATAAATTCCACATTGGTTAAACCTTCTTGTTCAGCTACTTTTGCAGCTGCCTGCATCAGTTTCTCTGAGAAATCAATACAGGTGATCTTCCAGCCAGGATTCAGCCTGGCAAATTCCATTTCGTGGCTGCAGATGCCTGAACCGACAGAGATCATTTTTACTGCCTGCCCATCACAGTATTTCTCAGAGAAATATTTTTCGTAGGAGATACTACTATCTCCGGTTATTAAATGATTCCACCTTTCCCTGACTTTCGGTATTGTCCACCAGTCAGAACCATCTGTATCCGTAACGTTAAAACTGCTTTTTGTTCTCTTCTTACCTGAGATTGAAAGTTTACTGAAGATAAATTTATATCCTCTCTGAGCACTTTTTATATACAGATCCCTGATATCTTCTATTGTAATCAGTCTCATAACCTGTAACCTGCAGCTGTTAGTGTGTCAGGTATTACCTGTTCAGATTGCTCTCATATTCGGCCACGATCTGTTTCGCCAATTCCAGATCTTCTTCTGATACAAATACCTTAACTGCTCCTGCACCACCCGGGGCTGCGTGCCACGGGTTTATCGTTCCGATTATTTCATTTTTCAGAAATGCTTCCACCTCAACATTCTCCAAAAGACTTTTTACCATGCCGGCCTGCATTAATGTACCGGAGAAGACCTTGACAGGTGTTGTATGTCTGTTCATTTTGATCTCACAATTATCTACTATTATTATACTATTCATCAACGAGTTTCCATGGTGCAGGATAAACTTTTATTCGATCAGCGTATTCTTCCCAGATGGCGCTTAACTGTTTCACTTTATCAGGGTATTGTGCAGATAAATCATGCATTTCACTTCTGTCATTCTTAATATTGTATAATTCCCATGCACCTAATCTGTAATTTTTCCATTTTCCGTATGAACCGTTAAATAATTCTCCCTTGGAAACCAGTTTCCAGTCTCCTGACCTCAATGCCCTGTTAGCCTCATGTTCCCAAAAGACAGGTCCGTCACGTTCAAGAGACTGGTCCTGAAATAATGGAACAAGACTGGTTCCTTCCATTGGTAATATGGAATGGTTGTTATAAGTTGTCGGATAATTTGCCCCGGTCAGTTCTACCACTGTTGGCATAATATCTATAACATGGCCGGTAAAAGAACAGAAGCTGTTTTTGTTTTTTATCCCATCGGGGTAATGGACTATTAGCGGAGTTGAAATTCCTCCTTCATGAACCCAGTGTTTATATTCCCTGAACGGTGTGTTTGATGCATTTGCCCAAACCTTCCCGTATGATACATAAGTCGAGTCCGGACCACCTTTAATACCTTTTCCAATCATAATATCTTTACCACTTCTGGTAATCATTGGGAACATAAGATACTGAACCTCATCCGGTTTCAAAGGTTTTAAGGTATCCGGTTCAGATGAATGGGTCCTGGTTTCCCCCCTCGTTCCTATTTCCTCGGCACATCCTCCGTTATCCTGCATAAAGAGAATAACAGTATTATCAAATATCCCCTGCCTTTTCAATGTTTCGACTATACGTCCGATCCCCTGATCCATCTCATCGATCATTGCGGCATATATTTCCATCCGGCCGGACTCCACCTCTTTGTTTTCTTCTTCATCCCAGGGGTGAACATCTAGTGGGGAAAGTTCTGTTTCAGGTGATATTATACCTGATTTTTTCAACCTGTCATAACGTTGTTCCCTGATATATTCCCAGCCATTATCGTATACACCTTTATATTTCTCTATATCTTCAGGCCTGGCATGTAAAGGCCAGTGTGCTGCCGTGTAGGCAATATACATAAAGAACGGTGTATCCTTGTCACGCTCAGTAATTAACCTTACAGACTCATCGGATATTGCATCAGTATAATAATACTCACTGGTTTTATACAACGAATCTGTAAATGGGCTAATGATGGTATTCCCGCGACATAGGGATGCAGGATCCCAGTAACTTCCGGCTCCCTGGATGGTTCCGTAAAAACGGTCAAAGCCACGCTGAAGAGGCCAGTTGTTTTTAGGCCCGTTATCTACCATATTGTGGCTGACATGCCATTTCCCCGTCATAAATGTTGAGTACCCGGCTGATTTTGCAACTTCAGCCAGGGTAACGCAATCATTTGTCAGATCTCCCTGGTATGCCTTGATATCTGATTCTATGGCTGTCATCCATCCCATGCCTGCCTGTTGAGGGTATAACCCGGTTAAAAGGGAAGCTCTGGTAGGGCAACATCTTGAAGTATTATAGAATTGGGTAAATCTGATCCCGTTTTCGGCCAGTTTATCTAAATTGGGTGTATTTATTTCACTTCCATAACATCCCAGATCTGAAAATCCCATGTCATCACTAAGAATAACGATAATATTTGGCTTATGGCTGTTCTGTTCCTTTTTATCTCCTGAGGAACATTGAATGAAGAAAAGGAACGAACATAGTAACGGAACGAATAATAATAATGCTTTTTTGGTTGGATTCATTTGGTGATATTTCGTCTTGGTTTTACATATTCCGAATCAAAAAAAGAATTTAACAAACAGTATTTGTGATTGTTTGCTGTGCGAATGATCAATATTTATGTTTATCATTCCTGGCTGCGTTCAGGTTCTCCCAACTGTCGAGTTCTGCCCCCGGATCGCCTTCATCCTTCATCCATGAATCCAGTTTTTCTTTTAGCTGTTGTTTTATTTTATCTAGGCTTTCATCACCGATAAGATTATTAAAGTTATAGGGATCGTCCACTATATTATATAGTTCTTCATCGGGACGTACAAGGAAGCGGTTAATAAGGTAATTGGTGCGTTCATTGTCAGCGGCCTCGAATATCCAGGACGACCAGTATTTGTGCCACTTCATCTGCCCCATCATATGCCTCTCAATATAAATGTTTTCAGGAGCAAGGTTATGTATATAGAGATATTTCCCATTGGTGACAGAGCGTATCGGATATGGCGGTCCTTCAGGAACATTATTATGCATAAAGTATGCATACTCACGATGTTTATCCGTTTTATTCTGGAGAACCGGCAGAAAGCTTGTGCCGTCGAAATCGCCTGAGGGGACCTTCCCGCCGGCAATAGTGATCAAAGTAGGCAGGACATCGCAATACTGAATGATGGCATCGGTACGTTCTCCCTCCCTTACTTTACCCGGCCATTTTACAATAAAACCGGTATGTATTCCGGTGTTCCAGTTTGTCCATTTGCAACCGGGGAACTGGGCTCCCTGTTCCGATGTAAATAAAATTACCGTATTATCAGCTTCTCCTGAATCTTCAAGTAACTGCAACAGCATTCCAACCTGCCTGTCCAGTTCTGCAATTTCAGCCAGGAAGCTGACATAATCTTCCCTTGTATCTTTTGTATCGGCCAGGTTTGGTGGCAGTACTACTTCTTTGGGATCAAATTTAGTCCTGTCACCCACTGTCCACGGAGCATGCGGCATGGTAAAAGCCACTGTAAGGCAGAAGGGCTGACTTTTATCCCTGGTCATAAATTCAGTTACTCCACCTGTTTCAAATGCTGCTGTCTCGCTTACGCAATTTCTCTCAACACCATCTACCATTTCGAATTGGTAGACCGAATTTGGTGTCGCATGGATCTTTCCGGCCAATCCGACCCGGTATCCCAGATCTCCCATGTACTGACCGATACCCCTTATTTCCGATTTTGCCCTGCTATGGTTCCAGCACACACCACTGGTAACGGGGTATCTGCCGGAATATAATTCTGCCCGGCAGGGCACGCACATCGACATTGTTAAAAAAGCGTTGTTGAATACCAGGCCTTCTGATGCAAGATTATTAATATTTGGAGTGGAAACATTAGTGCCACCATAAAGAGGAAGCTCATTGTAAGTACAATCATCTCACATCATAAATAGGAAGTAGCGAATTTAAAACAGACCAAAAAAAAAATATCTACTAAAA
>JBJKPH010000223.1:0-7357 GCA_046706585.1 Bacteroidales bacterium
CTTATACCTGGTTCGTTGTGAAAGCAAAAAGCAGTGCAGAAATTATTATTGAAGTTCAGATTAACTGTTTCATAATTTCCTATTTTACATATGATGCTCTGATTTCCGAAACTATCCCTGACAACTCTTTGAAGACTTCCGGAGTAAGATTGGATGTAACTTCCGATTTAAGCACGGTTACGTTAGTCTCATTATCGATCTCAGGTGTTATTTTGGTTGTTGAGATCTCGATTTTGTCGAAAACAAGTTTCAGGTCATTCATCTGCTTGACTATTTCATCAATTGCCGGGTTTCCTACATTTTCATCCAGTAATTTCATCATTATGCCTACTGACAGTTTCTGATCAATAATCCTGCCAACGAGTTTATTTGAGTCGAACTCCGACATATCAACCAGTTGAGTTGCGATATAAAGTCCTTCTACCCAACCACCTACAAGCACCATGGAAGCGATTGCCGGTTGCTCATTATCCTCAAGATATGAGTTGGAGTTCATAAATGTCTGTGAAACAATATCCATTATCACATCCCTGTTATTCACATTCTCTTCCAGTCTGTTTATGGTCTCCTCGTTAATTGCATCCAGAATTCCAAGACCGTCAGCCATTTTCTTGGCTGCCTGCATATATTCAATAACAAGCTGAGTCTGGTCGTACAGACTTGAGAAACTCAGATCGCAGGTATATATTCCCAGGTTAAGTGCCATATCCCTGTTAGTTGAGTAGGACGATGTCTTATCGGTGGGGTTAAGTAATTCCTCATTGAATTGTGCTCCTGCCGATTTAATAAGCATTGCCGATTCGAGTGGTGAGGGCAGGGAATAGAATATCTTCTCCGCATCCTTCACATCCTGGATCACTGATTCGTCAACTTCGGTGATATCAAGAGCCGGCGACTTATCGGTATCCTTGTCTCCACCTGAACCACAGCTGACCATGAAAATGCTCAGGTACAACAAAAGAGCAATTCCGGAAAAGGATTTTAGAAACAACTTATTTTTCATGATTGTTAGTTTTTGCTGGTCTATTTTTGGACTAATTTAGTATATAATTTTTATTTTTCAAAAAGGATAATCTGTCCCTGTCATCATTGCTGGCAGAGAGAGCCTCACATAATAAACGATATTTTTATCAGCTTATTTTCTCTATTATTCGTGCGATGAAAAATATTTCATGAACTGGGACCTTTCATAACGGCGGGGATTCACAATATTACTGTAGTTTAGCTTTCCCCTGAATTGTCCGATATCGCTAAAGCCCTTTTCATCCATCCATTGAGCCACAGAGCTGTTGATCTTCTCAAGGAATGATATGCCGTTCGTGTACAGAGCCGAGCACACCTGTACTGCATCGGCACCTGCCAGTATGTACTTGATAACATCCTCTCCACTGTGTACTCCTGTTGAAGCAGCTATACTGATATTCTCAACCATTGCATCAACCATGGCTATCCACCTGAGCACATATCTTTTATCCCCTGGAGTACTGAATACCGAAGCAGGGATAATATTGAGCTTATCAATATCTATATCTGGCTCATAGAACCTGTTGAAAAGGACGACACCCTCTGCTCCCCTGTTACTTATCTGGTCTACCATGTTCAACAGGTTTGAGAATCTCTGACCCAGTTTTATCGAGACAGGGATGGATATTGTACGCTTCAGTTCCTCAATAAGGTCGAAATAAAGTTTCTCTGAAGCCCCCGGAGACTGTTTTTTATCAACAGGCATAAAAAAGACATTCACTTCCAGGGCATCCGCACCCGCCGATTCAATATTCCTGGCAAAGCTTATCCAGTCTTCCGATGTTATACAGTTAATACTGGGTATCACCGGTACCGATAATGATTCGCTTGCCTCTTTCACGAGGTTAAGGTAATTATCAAGCGAATGCGACTTTGTGTAATAGGAAACATAATCTGATGCTTCAGGATAATCCGAGGATGATGCCAGTACTCCTGCCTGAAAGTTGATCTGTTCTTCGAAAAGCGATTTCAGGACCACGGCACCTGCGCCGTGCTCTTCAGCTTTTCTGAGTTTATCCATATTATCAGTAAGCCCGCTACTACTTACAATAATTGGGGTCTTTAACTCAAGACCCAGATACCTGGTAACTAAATTTGCCATACTATTATATTATACTAAATGTTTAAATCATGTTTTTGTTCTTTCACCAAAGATGATCGAACCAATCCTTACCATTGTACTTCCTTCGCCTATTGCTGTCAGATAATCGCCAGACATTCCCGATGATATTTCCGTGAAATTATCCTTAATCCTCGGATAATCATCACGCAAAGTATCAAAAATTTCCCTTAACGACCTGAACTCATTCCTGACCGCCTCATCATCATCGGTAAATGTGGCCATCCCCATAACACCCGTAATAACCACATTACCCAGTTCAAGGTCAATACCCTGGTCAAATATTTCTCTTGCCTCCTCAATAAAAAAACCTGATTTTGTCTCTTCTTTTGCAATATGGAACTGAAGAAGGCACTTAACAACCCTGTCTCTTTTCATTGCCTCGTTGTCAATTGTCCTTAGAAGCCTGATGCTGTCAACCGAATGAATAGTATCAACAACGCCTGCAATATATTTGACCTTGTTTGTCTGTAGGTGTCCTATCATATGCCATTCGATATCAGGAGGCAGCAATTTCTGCTTTTCTGCCAGTTCCTGTGCCCTGTTCTCACCGAATATTCTCTGCCCTGCCTTGTATGCCTCCATAATTGCTTCCACTGGTTTGGTCTTGGAAACGGCCACTATCCTTACTGATGATGGGATTGTGTTACGAAGGTCCCTGATATTTGATCCTATACCGGCCATAATAATAAATGGTATTAAACCCCAGAGCAAGCTCTGGACTTTTAATTCCGCAGCAATCTACGGGAAATTGTATCATTCCCTCCCGTCCGCCGGCTTTGTACAACGAAGGCTTGCCAAAGTTGTAAGCGATACGCGAAGGTGGATTGATTTTATAAAAGTAAAAAAGCCCCTGATATTAACCAAGGGCTTTCAATAAACAATCTGTTTTTTTTATTTCAGCAGGTGTATTGCCAGCCCGCTTCTTAGTTTTGGTTCAAACCATGTAGTTTTGGGAGGCATAATATTGCCTGTATCCGCAATATTTATAAGCTGATCCATCGACACCGGGAAAAGTGCAAAAGCCACCTTCATTTCACCGTTATCGACCCTTCTTTTAAGTTCACCGAGGCCTCTGATTCCTCCCACAAAATCAATCCTCTTCGACCTTCTAAGATCCTGTATGTCAAGTATCGGAGAGAGAACAGAATTTGTAAGTATAGTAACATCAAGAATACCTATCGGATCAGAATCATTAAAGGTTCCTTTCTTTGCCTTTAGCCTGTACCATCTTCCTTCAAGGTACATCGAGAAAGTGTGCAGCGCATCGGGACGGTATTCATCTGTTCCCATATCGGCAACATCGAAATTCTTACCCAGTTGCTCCATGAATTCCTGAGTAGACAGACCATTCAGGTCTTTCACAACCCTGTTGTAGTCAATTATCTTCAACTGGTTATCCGGAAAATGAACGGCAAGAAAGAAATTGAATTCTTCATTGCCCGAATAGTCCGGTGTTGCATCACGCTTTTCCTTTCCAACCAGGGCAGCTGCAGCTGTCCTGTGGTGACCATCAGCAACATAAGTACATGGAACTTTTTCGGCAAACAGTTTTTCGAGCGCATTATTGGTTTCCCTGTCACGGATAACCCAGAAATGATGACCAAAACCATCCTCTGCAACAAAATCGTATTCAGGCTCTTCCTCGGCAACGATCCTGCTTACAATATCATCGATCTCTTTAACAGCTTTATAGGCAAAGAATACCGGTTCGATATTGGCATTGTTCACTCTCACATGGATCATCCTGTCCTCTTCCTTATCGGGTCTGGTCAGTTCGTGTTTCTTTATTATCCCGTTAAGGTAGTCATCAACTGAGGCAGCACCAACAATCCCGTACTGCGTTCGGCCATCCATTGTCTGCGCATAAATATAGTACATTGGTTCATCGTCCTGCACCAGCCATCCGTTTTCCTGCCATTTATTAAAATTGGCAACGGATTCTTCATAAACAGCATCGCTGTGAACATCTGTACCGGCGGGAAGGTCAATCTCCGATTTGGTAATATGGAGGAGTGACCTCTCCTTTCCTTCAGCCATTTTTCCGGCCTCTTCCGAGTTCATTACATCAAATGGAAGGCACGCCAGTTCCTTTACGAATTCCTTCGGTGGTCTTAATGCTTTAAATGGTTTTATTTGAGCCATAACAAAACTATAGGTGTTATACGATTTAACTTAAATTAGTTTACCCTGAACTTGTCTTCTCCGCTTTTCAGGAAGCCGGCAATCTGGCTGGCAGCAGCTACTCCCGCGTTGATATTGGCCTCTTCGGTCTGAGCCCCCATCTTTTTCGGTGTAAAGAAGCATCTGCTTTCAAAATCCCTTGCAAGATCCCCTGCACAATCGGGTGCTATATCGGAAATATAAACGAAATCTTCCCGTGAAGCCATTACCTTTTTAAGCTCATCCTCATTGATCACCTCTTTCCTTGCTGTATTTACCAGTACAGCGCCTTCAGGCATCGACGATAACAGAGCGGAACCTATGGAACCCTTTGTTTCACTTGTAGCCGGAATATGAAGCGACACATACTGGCAGGTTGAATACAACTCCTCAGCCGTATTTACAGGCTTAATACCGTCCCTGGCCATTGCATCTGCAGGAACAAAAGGATCAAAAGCGTAAACATCCATCCCGAAACCTTTTGCAATAGTGGCGACATATCTTCCTACATTTCCATAGGCATGGATACCCAGCTTTTTATTCCTTAGCTCAGATCCTGATTTGCCGTTATACTTACCACGGGCCATGTATACCATCATACCCAGGGCAAGTTCAGCCACTGCATTGGAATTCTGTCCGGGTGTGTTCATGGCAACAACCCCGTGTTTTGTACATGCATCCAGGTCGAGATTATCATATCCTGCACCGGCCCTGACTACGATCTTGAGTTTCTTTGCAGCATCCAGCACTTCGGCTGTTACTTTATCGCTCCGTACGATAAGGGCGTCAGCATCGGCAACAGCATCCAGAAATTGTTGTGTGTCGGTATATTTCTCAAGCAGTGCAAGCTCGTAGCCTGCTTCTTCGACAACCTTCCTGATACCTTCTACAGCTACGGGAGCAAATGGTTTTTCGGTTGCAACTAATATTTTCATAGTAACTAAGTTTTTAATGTGTTGATTCAAATTCTTTCATTGTATCTACAAGTGCCTGTACGCTCTCTTTCGGAAGTGCATTATAGGTTGATGCACGGAAACCGCCAACAGACCTGTGTCCCTTGATGCCAACCATTCCTTTTGATGATGCAAACTTGCTGAATTCCTCTTCAAGCTCCTTGTACTCTTCAGTCATTACGAAGCAGATATTCATGATCGATCAGTCCTCATGATCTGTCACTGTAGGTACAAACAGCTTATTGCGCTCGATCTCATTATAGAGAAGTTCTGCTTTTTCAACATTCCTTTTGTTCATTTCTTTCAGACCGCCCATATTCTTCAGCCAGGTCAATGTCTGCAGTGCTGCAAAAACAGGCAATACAGGAGGTGTATTGAACATGGAATCCTTGTCGATATGAGTACGGTAATCGAGCATTGTGGGTATTGGCCTTGTGACCTTGCCCAGTATGCTTTCTTTGACTATTGCAAAAGTAACACCTGCAGGAGCAAGATTTTTCTGTGCACCACCGTAGATAATGGCATACTTGGAAACATCTACCGGGCGGCTGAAAATATCCGATGACATATCGGCAACCAGTGGTACCGGCGAATCAATATCCTTCCTTATCTCTGTTCCGTAAATGGTATTGTTGGTAGTCATGTGGAAGTAATCGGCATCTCCGGGAATTGTAAAATCCTTCGGGATATAAGTATAGTTCTTATCCTTTGATGAGGCCACCTCTACCGTTTCACCGTAGATCTGAGATTCCTTCATGGCTTTCGAGGCCCAGGCTCCTGTATTCAGGTAGGCTGATTTATTCACAAACAGGTTCATGGGAACCATTGCAAACTGAGTACTGGCACCGCCACCAAGGAAAACCACCTTGTAACCTTCAGGTATATCCAGCAGTTCCTTAAACATCGCCTCCGCCTGTTCCATTACTGCTATAAATTCCTTTCCCCTGTGAGAGACTTCCATTACCGACAGACCGGTTCCTGCGAAGTTTCTTACTGCTTCGGCCACATTGTCGATAGTAAATTGTGGCAGGATTGACGGGCCGGCGAAAAAATTATGCTTTTTCATGATTTTGATTATTTAATAGTTAAGTATTTGGTTTATATCATTATTCGGATTATGATCTGTTGAACTGCTTTTCGAGCCTTACCAGTTTTCCATCGCGCAAAACAGGTATTACTTCCGTCACATCACGTTCATGACAATAAGGAATACAATCATCAAGTCCCTTTTCTCTCAGCCTGTGTCTTTGGGCAGCCTTATCGATATACTCAAGAGGGTTTTCCCTGGCAATACTCCAAAGGTCGATCGATATCCTGGTCTCATCGCATATTGTTGTGTATTTGCCGCTTTCGATCAGCAGGCTTGCAAGTGCTCCTGTATACACAGTATCTTCAATATTGATCCTGTTCTTCCATCCGGCACAAAACAATATTACGTCCCTTCCTGATCCGGTCAGCCATGACGAAAGCGATGAAATATTAAGAAAAGCCCCTACTACAACCATATGGCACTCCGATGCCAGTCCTATCACCCGCGTACCGTTTGTAGTACTGTAAACGATGCTTTTCCCTTTTACAGCGCTGCTCTCAAAGTTAAAGGGTGAATTTCCGAAATCGGCAAAATCCAGCACGTAGCCATCACGTTCGGCTGCCACCATATAGCCTTTTTCCTTATATGATCTTGCTTCATCAACTGTGGCAACCGGAATAAGACATTCAGCTCCGTTTGAAAGAGCTGTAACTATTGCTGATGAGGCTCTCAGCGTATCAATAACTACTACTATTGCTTCCTTATTCTTGTGCTCCTCAAATATTGCCGGTGTAAGGCAGGCCTCAAGGTTGTTCATCCGGTTGGTAAATTTTCCCGGTCATACCGGGATATTCTCTACTTTTTATAAATAGGCATCTTAACTACCTTGGCTTTCAGACTCTTATTCCTTATCTGAACAAAAACCTCATCGCCCTCATTCCAGTAGCCTTTGTCAAGGTATGCCATTCCGATACCGGTTTTCATCATCGGTGACATCGTTCCTGAAGTAACTACTCCGATCTTGTCACCCTTATCATTAACTATCTCATATTCATGTCTGGGTATACC
>JBJKPH010000224.1:0-2774 GCA_046706585.1 Bacteroidales bacterium
CCTGTTCGATAAGCCCGGACGGGCCGAATCAATCGACTCAACATTTGCCCTGAGAACAATCTCATATATATCTTTTTGCCTCGGATCAAACCTGCCCCCGACAGGTGTTGTCCGTGTTATGTCTGACGCATAGCAAAGGTTTGATTCAGCCCCTGCATCAGCAACCATCATCCTGCCTTCTGATAATATATTATTGTGAACATGATTGTGCAGTGTCTGTCCGTTAATACTGAGAATTATAGGAAATGACGGACCGTTACCCTGAGCCAGGGCTATACCTTCCATCATACCAAAGATCTCCTGTTCTGTATTCCCCGGTTTACACATTCTCATGGCTGCCGTATGCATATCATATGCGATATTCACTGCCCTTTCTATCTCCTCTGTCTCACACTCCTCCTTGATCGACCGCATTGATACTACAGCCTTTATCAGTTCTGCGGAAGCTACTGATTTCATCCCGCATGGATTTTCCCCGAGTAATGAGCCAAGAGTCATTTTTGTCTCTCCCCTGTAAGGCGGAAGAAAATGTACTTTACGCCCTGCTCCCTTCGCACCAGATATTACTTCTTCCAACTTCGTAAAAGGCATTGTATTTCTTACACCAGCTTTCAGAGCCAATTCACTAACCAAAGGCTGTGGACCCATCCATATGATATCATCAACGTCAAAATCATTACCAAAGATGATATCTTCACCACTGTCAATATCAATAAGCCCTGCCAGACCGCTAAGGTTCAATCCAAAAAAATAAAGGAAATCACTGTCCTGCCTGAAATGATACTGATTATCGGGATAATTCATCGGAGAATCAACATTACCGATAAACAAGGCTATCCCTCCCGATAACTTTTTACGCAATGTATCTCTGCGCCTTTTATATACTTCGTTACTAAACATAATATTTTACTTTATTAAATTAAACCTCTGTTAATGATCAATAAAAATACACACTTCTGCAGTGTATTACAAAATAAAGGAACCCTTTCCTGTTTCCGGATTTTCACACTTCAGATAGCACTATGTATACGGTTATTTTAAACACAATTATGAACATATTGTGTTAAAATCAAAAAAAATCAAAAACTATTGAATATCAACAGCGAATACTATTGTTTATTGAATTCAATTGACTATATTCGCAATTAGCATCAACAAGTTATTAACATCATTCATTTCCTTTTATGCCCTACCGTCGCCTTCCCAACACCGATGCCGCCCGCATGAGAGCTATGACAGACGCTCAGAAAAAGGGGCAGGACATCCCTCCATTCAAACTTGCCTTTACACCAAAGACCTACGTCAGGTTACAATCTTTCCTTCCGGTTTTTGAAAATACTTACCAGTTACAGAGGCAATCTCTGAACAAGCAGGTCAGCTCGAACAAAGATTACCAGGAGGTTGTTAAAAAAGCTCGTACATATATTAGTCATTTTCTCAAGGTTATGCTGCTTGCTGTTGCTAGAGGTGATATGAGAAAAGACACCCCCTCTTTTTTCGGTTTTGAAGATGAGAGGATCTCCCTGCCGGCACTTAACTCGGAAAAAGAAATTATTGCATGGGGGAACAGGGTTATTGAAGGTGAAACAAGGAGACTGAGAGCCGGCCGCAATCCTGTAACAAATCCCACAATGGCAGTTGTGAAAGTCCATTTTGAAAAGTTTCAGGAGGCGTGGCAATTTCAGAAAACACTCAACAAACGTACTTCCGAATATTCCAGGAAAATATCGGAACTAAGGACAGTAGCCGATGAGATAATCGTAGATATCTGGAATGAAGTAGAGTCATCCTTTGCCGATCAGCCCGAAGAGATAAAAAGGAAACGTGCCGAAGAGTACGGGCTGGTTTATGTTTTCAGGAAGAATGAACTTGAAAACAATGAATCATCATCAGCAAGCATGCACTTCTCAAGGGGATGATTTGTAACCACTCTGTCGATAATCAGTCCTGACGAAATACATCAGAGCAATTAATGCACCAAGAGACAATACAGCTACCCAGTTATTCGCAATAATAGATTTATCAGCAGATTCGAATACTTCTCCAAAACCATACCTGTAAACTGCCAGAACAGGAATCAGGTTATTTGTGAAATGGGCTAACACAGGTAACCAGATTGAGCCCGACCACAGGAAAAGATATCCATATACAACACCCAGTATAAACCTTGGCAAAAATCCCAGGAACTGGAGATGGGCTGCGCTGAACAATATTGCCACCAGCCAAACCGCCAGGGTTTCAGACCTTATCCATCGACCGAAAATTCTCTGGAAGACACCCCTGAAAAGCATCTCCTCACCAAAAGCAGGCAGGATAGCAAGTGAAAAAACATTAAACATTAATCCACCCGGACCCGATGATCCGATCAGCCATCGTGTATTCGCCATAGCGTTATCCTCCTTACGTACTATCCAGTCTGATAACCATCCCAGCCAGTCAGGCAGAGTCAGTTTTGAGTTAATTTCACCAGCCATTCCGGTAACAGGTATCAGTAATAGCGAAATGATTACCATAACTGCAATGGTTAAGATACCGGGGTATTTATCCAGACCCTGCCATCCCGTGGCACTTCCCGCCATAAACTTTGAGATTACCAGTGCCGGGAGAAGAAAAATAGAGAGATGCTGTACAGGCTGAATAATCTTCAGAATAATTACCTCCCGGTTTGAGAGCGTCTCACCAACCGGATCAATATCACCCGGTCCAACCCCAAGGAATACCCTTAATGAAATTAAAATCAGTATCATCACAATGACAGAGATCCCAAGTATGAT
>JBJKPH010000225.1:0-3349 GCA_046706585.1 Bacteroidales bacterium
ATCTAAACCTGCTCCCCCATTTGTCGTTGGCCTTTAGCCGTAATTGACCCCTTTTCTTGTTATAACCATATATAATTGATAAGAAGAGAACTCTAAATCGACAGAATACTTGAATTTTCTGACAAACCGCTGATTAAAGTTATCAGCGGGATCAGGAGGTGCGGGAAATCGACATCAATACCATATATAACTACCTGTATGCCCTTGAAGCGGCATTTATCATTTACCGGGTTCCGAGGGATGACCTGAAGGGGAAAGAGATTGATTTCATAGCAATTAAGGGTGATAACCGGATATATGTCCAGGTGGCTTTCAGAATGGATTCGCAGAAAACTGTTGACAGGGAGTTTTCCCCGCTTGCCGAAATAAGAGATCATCATCCAAAATATGTAGTAACAATGGAGCAGGAGTGGCATGACAATATTGACGGGATAAAACATATGCATATAGCAGATTTCCTGCTTGGAGAGAGAGTCCCATGCAACCATTATCCATCTAAATGTGTCATAAATTACGTAACTTAGAACCATGAAGAAGCGTGCTTTCCGGGTGCTATCGCTGGCAGCTGATATAATCATTCTTGCAATATCTTTCCTGTTCTGGGTGTGGCTGAAACCGGCCAGCCTGAGACATTATCTACCCACCCATCTTCCTTTCTTCCTGGTACTTGCAGGATTATGGCTCCTTGTTTCTCTTTTGGGCGGTAAGATGCACCGGGGCAAGATAGTAAACCTTACAACCCTCTTCATACGTACTGTGGCATCCAACTTAATAGCGCTTGCCATTGCGGTGTTGCTGATGTACTCCTTAAAACAGTACGGATACAGCAGGATGATAATCCTTGGGACGGCTGCCCTGGCCACCTTTATAGAACTGCTGGCCGGCGGGTTGTTCGTGATGATACAGAGGGCCACAAGACAGGACTACCAGACCAAGAGCGAGTATGATGCCATCAAAAAGCTTTCAGAGCAGGAAATGGTGGGAAAGGTCGAAACGGCAACCGTCAGCAGGGAGATCAGGAGTGAGGTTGACAGTGAATTAATTGCAGCCCTGAACAATGAGTGCGGTGCCGCAATAGCCAACGGCATTCTCAATATTGCAGGCAGCAAGCTTAACGGGAAATCGCGAATAGTGTCAACTACTACCATTTTCAATATTGCCTCGCTGATATACCATGATTACAGCTATATAATTAACCTGAGACGTATAAACGATATAAAAGATCTCGATCAGTTCCTTGAAACTGTTAACGGCAAGGTCAGGGACAATGGCTATTTCCTCTGTTGTGTCGAGACCAAGGATCTTCGGAAAAAGAGGATACTTGCGAAATTCCCTCCCGTGATAAACTGGATATTCTATACTTTCGATTTTATTGTAAAGAGGGTTTTTCCCAAGCTCAGGACCACCAGGTGGCTTAACAGGCTGTTAACCCATGGCAACAATATTGTTATCTCCAGGGCTGAAGCCCTTGGTCGGCTTTCGAGAGCCGGATTTGAGATCACCAGCGAGTCGTTTATACAAAACTACCTGTTCGTTGAGGGTCGAAAGACCAGGGCTCCGCTGAAAGTAAGCGACAGGTATTACGGATTGCTGATAGCCCTGCCCCGGGTAGGCCGCAACGGAAAAATGTTCAACGTGTACAAGATGCGTACAATGCACCCCTATTCTGAGTATATCCAGGATTATGTTTACAGCCTTTATGATCTGCAGGAAGGCGGTAAGTTTAAAAATGATTTCAGGATAACGAGCTGGGGTGCCTTTGCACGAAAGATATGGCTCGATGAACTGCCGATGTTCATTAATTTTTTCAGGGGTGATATGAAACTGGTAGGTGTGCGCCCGCTCAGCAAACAATATTTCAGTCTCTATTCTCAGGAACTGCAGGAGAAACGTGTTAAGTTCAAACCCGGCCTTGTTCCGCCCTATTACTACGACATGCCGGCTAATCTTGAAGAGATCCAGCAATCAGAAATGCGCTACCTGAAATCATACGAGAAGCATCCTGTAGCGACGGATATTAAGTACTTCTTCACATCGATTTTCAATATTATTTTCAGGAACGCCAGGAGCAACTAGCGGACTAACCCCGTTAAAAGGGGGAACCGGATACTGCATTCATCCGCCGTACCGCCGCACCGTCGCACCGCCGCATCGATTACCGATCACCCTTCTGCCTCTTCATCATTCGCAGTACCTCTTCTTTAATTCGTTTCTTAACATCACTCCATTTCAGAAGCGGGGTTTTTAAAAGAACAGGCCAGTCCGACAGATCAACTTCATCGAAATAAATCAGGCTTTTAATTATATGCATATCTCCCCGCTGATTATACTTCGCCATGTAGAATTTCAGCATGTCATCTATTGTAAACTTACCCTCTTCCAGGATGAAGTAGATGTCAATAAAATCCTTCGAACGCTGACCACTTACAGAGATGGCATTTAGTTTCATAGCTATCAGGTCGGGGAGAGATAGTATCTTTATCCCATCAATTACAGGGGGTTCATTAAGATAGGGAAACCGGTGAGCAATAAAATCAACATTTACATTATCTATACTACCTCTGATGGTATCAGGCGCAGTACTGTATAACTGTAAGGAGTAGTCCTGCAGAATTGATTCTATTTTCCCGGAAGCATCAAATGAAAAATTTGAGAACAGGTCTAAATCAACTGATTTACGGTGGCCCATATACAAGGAGAGAGCTGTTCCTCCCACAAGATGAAAGCCTTTCAGATAATCTTTGCTTTGAAGAGAGATCAGGAGTTCCAGAGTGGTTGGTTCGACGGTTGTCTTGAATAACATCTGAATTTGGTTAGTGGTATTTTCAGGAACCAGGATGCAAAATTGAGGGTTTTAGGGTCGATATAATTCAAATTTCTTAACACATCCCCAACTTCTTTGGTCCCGAAGTAATTAATCACAAGTATTATTTCTTTTGCAGTACCTAATGTAAAAACCCGTTCGATAATTAATCTTTCAGACCTGTCTGCGTCCATTAAACTTATATCAACATCCCAGAAATATCCTGGGTTTAAATCACTTGCAATATTAAGTTTTTCCTTCATTCTTTCTTAAAGATAGGAAAATATTTGATAAGGAGAAAGCGTTTTGTTCTTCTTCTTTGGAGAAAACATTCACTTTTTCAACGATTTTACTTGCGAAATTGAAGAGATGAGATTCAACCCTTCCGTCGAAGGGAAGTCATACCACCGCACCGTTACACCAAAACTGATTACTGACTACATTTCCCCCTCTCTTCGACCTTCAGTCTCTCAGTCTCTCAGTCCCTCAGTCTCTGAGTCTCTCAGTCTCTGAGTCTCTCAGTCTCTGAGTCTCTCAGTCTCTGAG
>JBJKPH010000226.1:0-5283 GCA_046706585.1 Bacteroidales bacterium
TTCCTGGGCACGAACCATATTTATAGTGATGAGAGAAATAAAGAGCAACAATATATTTTTCATATTCTGATTGAAAGGTTGTTATGGCTTGTAAAGTTATAAAATGTAGTTGATTATACACCCAGATTAACCCTTATATCGGTCAATAATGTTCTGAAATCATAAATATTTACCTGGACGGGCAGGAATTACTAAGTTTCATTTGTTGTATATTTGTAACATCTGAAAGAACATATAAAAAATAGAGAAATGAGTAAAATGGATTTTGAACTTGAACCGGGTGTATTATCAGGGGATGATGTGAAAAAATTATTTGATTTTGCCAACAGGAACAACTTTGCCATTCCGGCAGTAAATGTTATCGGGACAGATTCGGTAAATGCAGTTCTTGAAACGGCCCGTGAGGTGAATTCTCCGGTGATCATACAATTCTCAAACGGGGGAGCACATTTTTTCGCCGGACAGGGATTGTCGAAAGAGGGACAGGAAGGAGCGATAGCAGGTGCCATATCAGGGGCTCTGCATGTTCATAATGTTGCCGAATATTATGGAGTGCCGGTTATTCTGCATACCGATCATGCTGCCAGGAAATTATTACCATGGATTGACGGACTTCTGGAGGCAGGGGAGGAATTCTACGAGACTAACGGAAAACCGCTTTTCAGTTCGCATATGATCGATCTGTCGGTTGAACCGCTTGCAGAAAATATTTCCATCTGTAAGGAGTACCTTAAGAAAATGGATCCCCTGGGAATGACACTCGAGATAGAACTCGGTGTTACGGGGGGCGAGGAAGACGGTGTTGACCACTCGGGTATAAGCAGCAGCAAACTATACACACAGCCCGAGGATGTTGCCTTCGCATATGAGGAACTGTCGTCTGTAAGCGACAGGTTTACTATTGCTGCTTCTTTTGGTAACGTACATGGTGTATACAAACCTGGTAATGTTGAGTTGAAACCTGTGATCCTAAAAAATTCGCAGGAGTATATCATGAATAAGTTCAAAACAGGCGAGCTACCAGTTAATTTTGTCTTTCATGGTGGTTCGGGTTCTGAAAAGCATCTTATAAAAGAAGCTATCGGGTACGGTGCAGTGAAGATGAACCTTGATACAGACATGCAGTGGGCTTTCTGGTCAGGAGTAAAGGAATATGTTGAGGCTAATCACAATTATCTGCAGGGACAGATAGGCAATCCGGAAGGAGACGATAAGCCGAACAAGAAATATTATGATCCCCGGACATGGCTCAGAAGTGGCGAACTTGCCTTTATTGCAAGACTAAAGGAGGCCTTTGCAGATCTTAACGCACTTGACCGGTTATAGAAGTTATAAATACCAGATATGTCAGATGATCAGCGCTTTAGGTGCCGGTCATCTTTTTTTTGTTGATAATTATATCACAACATCCTGAATAGTCAGCAGTTAAGTGCTATTTTTATATCAGTTTATTCAATAATTAGCGGTTGAGACGACTGAAGATAAAGGAAGATAAACTGAAGCGCAACAATAAGATCACCCTTGCCCTTAACAACAGGGAACTGAGGGCGTTGAATATCTACTGTAACAGGTATAGGGTTGCCAATAAATCGAGGTTTCTGAGGGAGACTATCATGACAGCTATCCTTAAAAGGTTCGATGAGGAACATCCCAGCCTGTGGGAAGATTCAGAACCTGATCTGTTTTCAGGGAAAGATGTTAAAAGATAAATTTCGATGGATCTTCAATCCGGTGGCCGCAGGCCAGGAAATATGGCAGGGGATTGGCATCGGGCCTGAAAATAAGTTCATTCTTCCCCTCCAGATCAAATACTCCTCCTCCTGATTCCTTAAGTATAGCTGCCCCTGCTGCAACATCCCATCCGAATATCCTGCCTTTTTTCATATACAGGTCGCCGGTACCTTCTGCAATCATTCCGAACTTGATAGCGCTACCCCGGGTTATTGTTTCGGTATCGGCCATTAGCGATATCTTTTCGAGCCATTCCGATTCGGCCTTCCCATGGTTCGACCTGCTAAGGAGGATCCTGTAGCTGCCCTTCTGTGAAATAAGTGGCAGGGATTCTGTAATTCCTGCCGATTCGCGGAATGCACCCAGACCTCTTGAAGCATACCACAGGTCGCCTGATACAGGGCTGTATATATAGCCCTCTGCAGGAACTCCGTTTTCTATCAGCGCGAGGCAGATACAAAACTCGCCATTCCCCCGAATGAACTCATTTGTTCCGTCAAGCGGATCAAGCAACCAGAATCTCTCATACTGAAGGTCTTCTGATCTGATGTTCCCGGCAGATTCTTCACTTATTACCGGGTCTCCTGTCAGATCTGCAAGCGGATCTTTTATAATATTTTCAGATGCAGTGTCGGCTTCCGTTACAGGAGAACCATCGGTCTTCAGTACCGGGACAAAACTCCTGTCATTGTAAATTTGAATGATCTTTGCCCCTGCACTTCTGAGAAGGTTGATAATAATTTTTTGCCTGCCGGTTGATGTCACTACTCGAATACCTGTTATTTATTACCGCTGTCCTTTTTCTCTCCAGTTGTAAAAGGGGCCGAATCGTATACCCACTGTCCCGATGAATTGAAGCCGAACAACATCAGGCTAAAATTACCAAAATTATCGTTTGTTGTAAAACTGATCCTGCCGGGAAGGTTTCCGGTATAATGTTCCCAGAGAAGAGTGTTCTCAAGGATTGGTTTATTCCGGGGACCGGAAAGATTGTCCTGAAAATAACCTGCAATAGTGTGTCCGGCTCTATCCATTGTCAGTAACTGTGACTTTTTCGGAAGGCCCAGACCGGCCATGTCACCGTTAACGGAGTGAAAAGAAACTGCTCCGGCAAATCCAGCATTACCGTGAATATACATCTTGTTCTTTACTTCTACCAGTCGTAACCGGTCAGGCGGAAGCATAAGGAAGTCATTGAAATCATATATCGGAATACCATCAAGAAGAATGGCAGGCCTGTAAATTACCGGCAGGTTTGTTTCTCCATATACATTTATATCGTAAATATCACCGTTTTTCCTTGTGGCAACGAATGGCACAAGCTCGTAGATCAGTTCACTGATATTGGGTAGTTTAATAAATCTGTCGATAACAATTTTGAAATCGGGTTGCCCGAAAAAGGTCGTTTTTGGACTGATAGCTTCAGGCTGCTGATGAGCGGTTGAGTCTTTTTGATTATATATATTGTTGATTTGCTGGTCGATGTTCAATTGCCTGATAAACATTACATCCTCTTCTGTTAATCGTAAAGGCGGTGAATTGAACTGCTGCCTTGTAGTTTCAAATTCAGGATCAATCCTTATCGAATAATTTTCATCAGGTCTGTCAACAAATGCAATAACCATATCCATTTTCTCAGGATCATCTGGTAACACAAAATGGAATCTGCCTGAACTGAAGGTCCTGTCAGCAAGAAAAGTGTTGTCGCTTAAAATAGTTAACCCGACAACAATATTTGGGATACTTTCGGAAGTAGCAGTATTTATAACAGTTCCGCTGATCGATAATCCCCGGGTTTCAGGAATATACTTCACAGAATTTTCAAGATCGTTTATTCCCGGCCATATCCCGGACTGTGATTCTGCAGAAATAACAGGGTCATCGGATAACAGGTTTTCCACCACTTCGTCGGGATAACTTCGCACTGCCAGCCAGGCTTCCCTTGCTTCCACTCCGGCAGGTATCTCGTAGTTTACAGACCATCCCGGCAGACCCGGAATGTATGTGTCCAAAGGGTTAAGGGGTTCCTGTCTGGATACCCTGACCTCGATACTGTTTATCCCCTGACTGACCGGAACGGCTGATCGTAATAGTGCCTCACCGGTTTCCCTGTATGAGTAACCTGATTTATCGAGTGTGACCTTTCCTGATGATGAAATACTGCTTGCTGTTACCCACAACCTTCGGGCCAGAATATTGTTCTCATTGTCGAGTAATGTAAACTGTACGATACCACCAGGTAAACCGGAGAGTGGTACTGAAAAGGAGTTCCCCGTTTTCTTTTCATCCCAGTATACTGAACCGGTACTATGCACCAGGAGCCTGAGAACGGGAAATTTATTATTATCTGTATTTATTGTGGTTACCGTAATGGTTCCGCTTGCAATATTGGGTGTTATTAGCAGCCCTGGCTGGTTTCCGGGACTTCGGACCAGCTTCACCGAGTCATCAGCATAGCCATCAATCATGGCAAAAGTGCCGCCCCCTGCATTTTTTGCTTCCGTGCTTGCCCAGCCCGAAAGGTCCGATCCAAAAGAGGCAATTGTATCAGTGCCGTTCATCAGAATACCTTTCACTGCAACCGGTTCTCCTCCGGTACCTGTTATGTGAAGGGCATACCTTTCGCTTCCCGCTATACTCCCGGAATGGTTTTCGTTAAACATCTCAACAGTTAGTGGCTCCTTTTTATTGTTATCAAGATATTTGTCTATATCACCCGGATTCACAACCCTTACAGGAAGAATACTGTTGCTTAAATATGGTGAATTCTTCATCCAGTTTGAATAGGCCCTGATATAATACCACCCTGTGGAAAGAGTAACGGGCAGGTCGAGCTTCAGAAAAGTGGTTCCACCATCCAGTTCCTCCTTTTGCCTCCTTATCTGGTTTCCATCCGCATCAAGTAATTCGATGCGAATGACCGAGCTCAGAGCTGAAGGCCTGTATGTGTCAGTCTCGAAGATCCTGGCAGATAAAAGCACACTTTCTCCCGGGATGTAAAGATGTCTTTCGCTGGAAAGCCAAACAGTTTCATGAAAATTAATTACCTGGCTGTTTACATTTTGCTGTGGTAATATGCTCTGAAAGGATGAGAGCATGATCGTCAGTACAAGAGCGAAAATCGATATTTTACTTATATTCTTCATATATATGCATGTGCAGCAGGTATGTTAATATGTCCAGAACGCAGGCCTGATAACTGTGCCTCCTCTTTTTGTACAGATATAGCACTGCGGGCTTGAAGTCATGAATACGCCATCGCTTACCTCCGAAAGGTACGATCCGGGAATAACCATTTCCCAGGGATATGCCTCTGTCCCAACAGTGTCGCGACTACAGGCATAGGGGATCACATTAAATTCCTCGGGGTGGTTGACGAACTTTCTAAGTTTTGAAACACCGGCAACCTCAAATACTCCTGTAATACTTAACGAGGGATCTGAAGTACAAAACACATTGCCCTTGATCCTGAACGGTTGTGTCTCATACAAACCGCCTGTCTGGAACAGGAGCTTGTCAAGGTCTTCCCAGAATGCATAAGCCGATTTGTTT
>JBJKPH010000227.1:0-3399 GCA_046706585.1 Bacteroidales bacterium
GTGCTCATTGAGGACCCTTTTTTTATGGTCTATGGTCTATGTTCTATGTTCTATGTTCTATGTTCTATGTTCTATGTTCTATGGTCTATGGTCTATGGTCTATGGTCTATCTTTTATCTTCTATCTCGTCACCCATTCACTCCATAACACCCTGCCTGCCGTTCTCCTGCGGCCAAAGCCTTTGGCGACGGCACGCAGGCAGGCATTACTCCCCACATCCCTTTGCCAGTTTCAGCGGGATTTCTAATTTTGCAGTTAAAAGACCGACATTGATACCGGAACAGATAATAAGAAATGCCTCGCCTGTACTGGGGAATATTGCAGGAAAAGTATTAGCAGGTGAAAGAATCAGCCAGACCGAATGCCTGGAACTCTACGAATCGAATGATATTACATTCCTGGGGCTGCTTGCAGACCAGGTCAGAAAAAGGATAAACGGCGACGTGGCTTACTTCAACAGGAACTTTCATGTTGAGCCAACAAATATCTGCGTATACAACTGTGAATTCTGTTCATACAGAAAACCGGCCAACAGTAAGGAGAGTTGGGATTACAGTCCTGAACAGATAATGGATATCGTAAGAAGTTTCGATGGCAAGCCGGTAACCGAAGTACATATTGTCGGAGGCGTTCACCCTGCCCATGATCTTCATTATTACGGCAATATAATCTCGATGATAAAAACCCACAGGCCATCACTTCATGTAAAGGCTTTTTCGGCAATTGAACTCGATTATATGATCAGAAAAGCCGGAGTGTCGATAGATGAAGGTCTCAGACTACTCAAAGAATACGGACTTGACTCCATCCCCGGTGGCGGAGCCGAGATATTCGACGAAGAACTGCGTAAACAGATATGTGATGAGAAATCATCTTCAGGGCTTTGGCTCGACATTCACGAGGCTGCTCATCATGCAGGCATACCAACAAATGCCACTATTCTTTACGGGCATATTGAAACATATGCCCATAGGGCTGATCATTTAAACAGGCTCAGGGAATTACAGGACCGTACTTCGGGATTCAACGCCTTTATTCCGTTAAAGTTCAGAAAAGAGAACAACAAGATGGCTCATATTGGTGAAGTATCGGTTATTGAAGACATGAAGAATTTCGCAGTTTCACGGATCTTCCTCGACAACATACCTCACCTTAAGGCATACTGGCCGGCCCTGGGTAAAGAAACGACTCAGCTTTCGCTTGCATTTGGAGTGGATGATGTCGATGGCACCATTGACGATACTACAAAGATCTATTCAATGGCAGGTGTAGAGGAGCAGAAACCTGTAATGGGTACTGAAGAGATATGTACCCTGATAAAGGGAGCAGGGTTCAGGCCTGTGGAGCGCGACACACTTTACAATACCATAAAAGACTGGAGCGACCTGGGATAAGTCCGGGATGTACCCCACTCATTTCCCCTTTTGCCATCAGGTGTTATTTTATTTATCATATAATTTTATCTTTGAATGTACGTTAATTTAATAATTGGTTAATATATATGAGCCTCAAGAAATTTCTTCTCAGCAAAGTCTTTTTTAAAAACCTGGGCCTGGCAATAGCCATTGCCATACTGATCCTTTTCACTACTCTGTTGTGGCTTAGCATATACACCAGGCACGGACAAAAACGACCTGTGCCTGATTTCTACGGGATGACTATCGGGCAGGCTATGGAGACCGGGAGGAAGAAAAGGATGAGGATCGAGATAATAGATTCGGTATATACGAACCTGGTACCGAAAGGGTGTGTTGTTGAGCAGAATCCCAGGAAGGGATTCAATGTCAAGAAGAACAGGAGGATAGTTCTTACAATAAATGCTTTTAATCCTGAAATGGTTGTTATTCCTAACCTTATCGGCCTTTCGGCCAGACAGGCATACGCACTTATTGAGAGTTCAGGACTTGAGGCAGGCAATCCTATATACAAACCCGACCTTACGATCGATTTCGTTCTTGACCAGATGATGCACGGGTTACACGCTGAACCAGGAGATTCTGTCCAGAAGGGATCTGAGATCGTTCTGGTACTGGGAAAAGGTCTCAGCAGCAAACGCACACCTGTTCCCGACCTCACAGGCAAGTTACTGCAGGATGCCAAGAGTTCGGTCCTGGGATCGTCACTTACACTCGGAACATATAACTTTGATAATAGTGTTAAAACGGCTGACGATTCATTGAACGCATTCGTATTCAAACAGAATCCCGAATATTCCGAAGATGCCACTCTGCAACTGGGTGCTGCCGTATATATCTGGTTGACTGTCGATTCAACGCTGTTACCGGTTGACTCAACTCTTATCGATCTTTCGGACACACTGAACATAGGGAGTGTCATCAGGGATACAACAAATGAAAATTCGTATTGAAGAACCGGATAATATACCTGTTTCTTTTTCTGCCGCTTTTCACCTCCACCGAGGCCCAGGAGGTGGTAGCAGGATTGATATCCAACAGTGCCGTAAGGAGTGAATTGGATAAGAACAGGGCTACCAAATCTGAGGTGATCAGGGATACAGTTGGTCTGCCCTTCTTTGATGATTTCTCCTGGACATCGGTATTTCCTTCCGATTCGCTGTGGAGCGATAATATGGTATTTATCAATAATACATACCCGGTCGGACAGCCTACAATGGGAGTAGCAACTTTCGATGCCATTGATAATACAGGTAAATTATATGAAGGAGCTTCTTCATATGTTTTTGAAGCCGATCATCTTACTTCAGCCCCGATAGATCTGGCATATCTGCCTGACGATAATATATATCTTAGCTTTTTTTACCAGCCGGCCGGCATTGCCGATGTGCCGGAACCTTCCGACAGCCTTGTACTGCAGTTTTTCTCCCCTTCAGAAGACAGATGGATACATGTATGGAAAGCCGAAGGGAGTGAATACCATAGCTTTACACCTGTGATCCTGCCGGTGAACCAGTCGCGGTTCCTTGAAAAAGGATTCAGGTTCAGATTTATCAACTATGCCAGTCTTTCCTCAACAGAGAGCGATCCGGCAATGGCAGGCAATTGCGACCAGTGGAATATTGATTATGTACTTCTTGACCGCAACAGGAGTGATGATGATACTATACCGGCAGATGTGGCATTTACCAAACCGCTGCGCTCGGTGCTGGAATCGTATGAATCGATGCCGTGGCAGCAGTTCCGTGAATCCTTTCTCTTCGAGATGGGATCGACACTAGGGATGAACTACCGCAATAACGACCAGTTAGTGAGGAATGTGACCAGGTCATTCACTATAACCGATATTTATAACGGGAATACTGTATATTCTTCCGTACCTGCAGCTATAAATATTGACCCTTTCGAAGATATCAGGTCTGATGCCAACCTGCTATATACCTTTAATTCTACCGGAACCGATTCAGCTCTTTTTATGATAAGG
>JBJKPH010000228.1:0-2550 GCA_046706585.1 Bacteroidales bacterium
CTCCCAAGGTGGTTTGTACTGTTTGTTGATTTAGCGGCTGTTTTTTTAACTTTCGTTTTCGCTTACTTACTCAGGTATAATTTTGAATCATATACCTTTAACTGGTCAATTGCCATAGGGCATGCAACAATTGTAAGTTCTGTTTACCTGGTACTGATGATAGTCTTTAAATCGTATTCCGGGCTTATCAGGCAGACTACAATACGGGACACATTTATTATTGCTGTTACAAATACCACTGCTCTTCTGTTTCTGACATTACTTACAGTAGTAAGCCGTAAATTCATGCTAGGGAAGCTTTCCGACATCCCTATATCAATCCTGTTGATACATTACGTTACAGTAACTGTATCATTGTTATTCTTCCGGGTTTCCATAAAGATGTTCTATGTGTATATCTCAGCCCCTTCTGGCAGACATAACAATGTCATCATTTACGGAGCAGGAGAGACCGGGATAATGGTAAAGCGTGTCATTCAAAGCGACCCCAAAAGCGGTTTTCACCTGAAAGGATTTATTGATGATAATATAAGGCTACAGGGAAAAAAGGTTGATGGTTATCCGGTTTATTCAAAAAATATACTTTCGAAGGAATTTATAGAGTCAGAAGGAATAAGTGTTTTTGTATTTGCAATAAACAATATTGCTTCAATAAGGAAAAAGGAAGTTCTGGAATCAGTTGTTGAACTTGGCCTCGAAGTTCTTGATACACCTTCAATTGATCAGTGGCTGAATGGCAATCTGAAAGTAAAACAGCTTCGGAAGGTTCAGCTTGAGGATCTCCTTGGCAGGGAGCAGATTACCCTCGATATGCAGAGAATAGGGGAAGGATTAAAGGATAAGACTATCCTGGTTACTGGTGCTGCAGGTTCAATCGGCTCTGAAATAGTACGCCAACTGACAAAATACAATTATAAACTTCTTGTTCTTGTAGATCAGGCAGAAACTCCCTGTTTCTATCTTGAAAATGAACTGACACAAAAATTTCCCGGATCCAGGTTTAAGCTAATAATTGGTGATGTTACAAACCTGAAGAAAATGGAATTCATTTTCAGGAAATTCAAGCCTGAGATTGTCTTTCATGCAGCTGCTTATAAGCATGTTCCAATTATGGAAAAAAATCCACATGAAGCTTTCAGGGTGAATGTAGGCGGAACAAAAATAATATCGGATCTGGCAATAAAATTCCGGTCTGAGAAGTTTGTTATGATTTCTTCTGATAAGGCTGTCAATCCGACTAATGTTATGGGCGCATCCAAGAAGGTTTGTGAATTACTTGTCCATGCCCAGGCGAGAAGACAGGGTATATATACAAAATTTATTACAACAAGGTTTGGCAACGTCCTTGGCTCAAATGGTTCTGTTATTCCTTTATTCAGGAAGCAGATTGCTGAAGGAGGACCGGTCACAATAACAGATCCGAAGATTGAACGTTTCTTTATGACGATCCCTGAAGCATGTCAACTCGTCCTGGAAGCCGGCTTTATGGGGAACGGTGGTGAGATATTTATTTTTGATATGGGGAAACCTATCAGAATACTTGATGTAGCCATTAAGTTAATTCATCTGTCAGGCCTTATCCCTTACGAGGATATCGAAATAAAATTTACCGGATTGCGACCAGGTGAGAAGCTTAATGAAGAGCTGTTTGCAATTGGTGAAGAACAATTACCCACACATAATCCTAAAATATCAATTGCAAAGGTAGCTGATGCTGATTATGAATGTCTTCTGCCACGAATAAATGATATTCTTTCTAATATCTATGCCATATCCGGACATGAACTTGTCGAGACAATGGAACAGATAGTTCCGGGCTATGAAAGCAAATTTGAATCTGTTACGGCATAGTTTCTTCTCAGAACATACTTTAGCTGAAATTGTTTGTTAATTAGCAAATAAATACTTAATTAGCAATTATATACTAAACTATTGAAGGATGTATATAATAATTAAACCGATACAAAATTAAATTCATTTATCTGGCATGGAAAAAACAGCATTGATATCCGGTATAACAGGACAGGATGGATCGTACCTTACAGAACTGCTTTTGGAGAAAGGTTATAATGTACATGGTATAATAAGAAGATCCAGTTCCTTTAATACTTTCAGGATTGATCATATTTATAATAACCCGGAATTTTTGAACAGAAGGTTTTTTCTTCATTATGGTGATCTTACCGATTCAAGTAATCTGAACAGGGTACTTGAGAAAGTAAAGCCCACTGAAATTTACAACCTTGGTGCTCAGTCGCATGTGCAGGTTTCTTTTGAAGTTCCTGAATATACTGCGGAAGTTGATGGTGTTGGAACACTAAGGTTCCTTGATGCTATCAAGGAAACAGGGCTGAAATCAAAATTTTACCAGGCTTCCACATCAGAACTGTATGGCAAAGCCCAGGAAGTTCCACAGACAGAACAAACACCATTCTATCCCAGGAGCCCCTATGCTGCTGCCAAATTGTATGCTTACTGGGTAGTTGTTAATTACCGTGAGGCCTATAATGTATTTGCCAGCAACGGAATACTTTTTAATCATGAAAGTGA
>JBJKPH010000229.1:0-5390 GCA_046706585.1 Bacteroidales bacterium
CAACTTCTGAAGTGATCAGATATAACGGTTACGGGGGAGAGGCTGGTAACCGGTAACCGGTCCCGACGCTTCGGTCGGGATCTCCGCATTGCTTCGATGTTCAGTTTTCAAAATTCGATATTCGATATTCGATATTCTCAACCCTCTACGCCTTCAGCTTTCCCAGTGCTTCCTTTACTCTTCTGACAGCTTCAATTATTTCCTCGTCTGAGGCTGCATATGAGAACCTTATGCAGTCAGGTGCACCGAATCCTTCGCCTCCGACCAATGCAACATGAGCGTTTTCAAGAAGGTACATTGCCAGTTCACCGGCACTGTTTATAACGTTCTTGCCATCGCTCATACCAAAATAGTAGCTTATATCCGGAAAAACATAAAAGGCCCCCTGTGGTATTCCCACCCTGAATCCCTTTATCTCTGAAAGCAGGCCACAGATAAGGTCCCTGCGTTTATGAAATGCGTCCCTCATTTTTTCCTTTGAATCAGATTTTGAGGTTACAGCTGCCAGAGCAGCACGCTGTGAGATTGATGATACTCCGGAAGTAAACTGCCCCTGCAGTTTATTCACTCCTTTTGCTATCCACAGAGGCGCTCCGATATAACCTATTCTCCATCCTGTCATAGCATAACCCTTTGATACACCGTTGATCGTTATCACACGGTCGTAGATAAAATCAAAGGAAGCCATGCTTACATGCTTACCTGAGAATGTAATATGTTCGTATATTTCATCAGAAAGAATAAATAGTCCTTCATGCTTTTCGACAACCCTGGCAAGTGCCTCCATCTCATCCCCTGAGTATACCATGCCTGTCGGATTTGATGGTGAGTTAAAAAGTAATACCCTTGTTCTGGGTGTAATGGCAGCCTCAAGCTGCTCGGGAGTAACCTTGAAATCATCCTCTATGGATGTCTCTATTACCACAGGTTTACCTTCAGCCAGTATCACCTGGTCCCAGTAGCTTACCCAGTATGGTGCCGGTATTATCACTTCATCACCGGGATTGACCAGTGTCAGTATCACATTTATCAGGGAGTGTTTTCCTCCTGCCGAAACAACAATCTGGTCGGGCGTATAGGTAAGTCCGTTCTCCACCCTGAATTTATCCGATATTGCTTTACGCAGGTCAGCGTATCCCGGAACAGGCGGATAACTGGTATAGTTCTCGTCGATAGCCTTCTTTGCAGCCTCCTTGATATCATCCGGCGTATGAAAGTCGGGTTCACCGATGCTCAGGTTGATAACATCAATTCCATTTTCCTTCATTTCACGGCTTTTCTGTGCCATTGCCAGTGTCTGTGATACAGACAGGGATTTGATCCTGTCAGATAGATATTCCATAGGTTACATTTTACTTTATTGAATCGACAAATTTATATTATTACCTCCACATATTAAAGTAAATTGTTTTGCTGAATTATGTTCAGTCTTACATTTAGGTGTACTGTATGAGAAAAAAATATTAGGTTTGTATAAACAACGTTTATCATGGATACACTTGAAACCATAAAGGAGATATTACTTGTCACGATTCCCGCACTTGCTGTTCTTATTACAGCATACATAGTATTGAAAAAAACTATCCAGAATGACAGTGATAAACGACGGCAGGAGATCATCATGCAGAATTCAAAGACTATTACACCGGTAAGGCTTCAGGCATATGAAAGGCTTGTCCTGCTTATGGAACGGATCTCCATCGAGTCACTTGTCATGAGAACGGTAAAGCAGGGAATGGATGCAAGGCAACTGCACACATCCATCCTCAACACTATCAGGGCAGAGTTCGATCACAACCTTGCGCAGCAGGTATATGTTACACCGCAGGCATGGGAGGTGCTTAAAACAGCAAGGACAAACACCATAAAACTGGTAAACAGTGTAACGGAGAAGATCCCTCCTGATACTTCCGCAACCGATCTGAGTAAAATGCTTCTTGAGGCTGTTATCGAAATGGATAAAGAGCCTACCAGGGTGGCTATAGACTTCCTGAAAGGTGAAGTAGGCAGGATGATGTAGGTTAAACCCACCCCTTACCCCTCAGAGGAGGGGAATTTCATACTACGTCACCAATCACTATTCTCTCAGCAATCAGCTCTCTGCTCTACAGAAGTTCGACGCTGCGCCTTACGAACCTGCTTAGCTCTTCGCCTTTAAGCATATTATTCGCCAGCAGGGCCAGGTCAATAAGTTGCTTTACCACCGGTTTGGAATTTCCGAATTCCCTGATTATAGATTTTCTTGACTCCTCGGCTGATTCAAGGTTTTTCCTGATCTCATCGAGCCTGTCTTTTTCTTCCTGGCTGATTTCCTCGCTTTTTTTCTTTTCCTGTGATTTCTCCTCACTTTCGATATCGGTTTTCAGACGGGCTATTTCAACTTCGGCCTCTCCTACCTTTATACCAAGATTCTCATCAGCCTCTTTCACAAGATTACTTATGTAAGGGTGATTAATATTAATAACAAGATTATATGAATCAGGCAGATCCCCGTAGAATCCCATTCCTCCACCCAACTGCGACATATCCTTCATTCTCCTCATAAATTCCGACTGGGTAATAACCAGTGGGGAATCGGTTTCATTCAGGGCTTCTGTTGAAACGATAAAATGCTCTTTCCTCTCTACCTGGCTGTCAAAAATATCTTTGACAATATCCTTTTGACGATCAGTAAGTTTGGATTCTATTTTCGAATCTTTCTCAATGAGCCTGTCTATAATGTCTGAGTCGACCCTTACAAACCTGCTATCCTTGAATTTTGTCTCAATATGGTTAATCAGGTGTGTATCAAGTTGACCATCCATCAGCAAAACATCATATCCTCTTTCATTTGCCTTCTCGATATAGCTGAACTGTCCTTCCCTGTCGGTTGCATAAAGATATATCAGATTGTTATTCTTATCGGTCTGGTTCTCCTTTATGATCTTCTCATACTCATCGTAAGTGAACGACTTCCCATCGGTGTTCCTGAACAATGCAAATTTGGATGCCCTCTCATAGAATTTCTCTTCGGTGATCATCCCGTATTCGATAAACAGTTTCAGGTCGTCCCACTTCTTCTCAAAATCCTCCCTGTTGTTCTTGAAAATATCATTCAGCCTTTCGGCAACCTTCTTATTGATATGGCCCGATATCTTTTTCACATTCGCATCGCTCTGAAGGTAGCTTCGTGAAACATTCAGAGGTATGTCAGGAGAATCGATCACACCATGCAACAGGGTAAGAAATTCGGGCACGATACCTTCGACCGAATCGGTAACAAAAACCTGGTTACAATAGAGCTGGATCTTGTTCTTCTGTATCTCGATATTACTCTTTATCCTTGGGAAATAAAGAATACCGGTCAGATTGAAAGGATAATCGACGTTCAGGTGAATGTTGAAAAGAGGCTCGTCACCGGTTGGATACAGCTCGCGGTAGAAGTTATTGTAATCTTCTTCCTTTAGATCCGACGGTTTCCTTGTCCATGCAGGATTTGTATTATTTATTATCCTGTCTTTTCCTGTATCAACATACTTATCGTCTTTCCATTCTTTCTCTTTACCGAATGCTATTTCCACAGGAAGGAACTTGCAGTATTTCTTCAGAAGGTCTTCTATTTTTGACTCTTCAAGAAAATCTTTCGATTCCTTGTCGATATGCAGTATCACATCGGTTCCCACTCTTTCACGCTCAGTTTCTTCGATACTGTACTCAGGACTTCCGTCGCAGGTCCATTTAACTGCTTTTGCACCTTCCTGGTACGACCTGGTAACTACTTCCACCTTGTCGGATACCATGAATGAGGAGTAGAAACCCAGCCCGAAATGACCGATAATTGCGTTAGCCTGTTCCTTATACTTATCAAGGAAATCATTTGCACTGGAGAATGCTATCTGATTAAGATATTTATCCAGTTCCTCTTCCGTCATACCCACACCATAATCAGATACAGTTATGGTTTTCTTTTTCTTATCCACAGAGACCCTTATTGTGGAATCACCCAGTTCACCATTGTAATCTCCCACCGAAGAAAGTGTTTTGAGTTTCTGTGTTGCATCCACCGCGTTTGAAACCAGTTCCCTAAGGAATATTTCATGATCGGAATAAAGGAATTTTTTAATTATTGGAAAGATATTCTCAGTTGTTACACCAATTGTACCCTTTTGCATAGAGCGAATATTTTAAATTATACAATATTTATTTCTTCATCTTCCCTCTGTCAAAGGCTGTGCCATTGGTATAATTCTGACAAATAGTCAGCATAGTCGCTGCTATCTTTGACAATAGTTCATCATGTGACAAGGAAAGATTTTCGTTGAATGAAACGGTGGAAGTCCGTTTAGTTGTTCCTCAGATCGATATCTTCAACCAGACTCCAAATGCCGTCATTCAGTTTAAGTCCGTCGTATGAAAAATCAGGGCCATAATACTGGTAATTATCACTGAATCTTGATTCTGACGGTGAAAGGTGGTCATAAACCAGCATATCTCTCTGTTCGGTGAATCTTAGCATCATACCGATGTCTCCTGAATAATGGAACAGTATCCTGCCCTTTTTCCCTTCAGGCGTGTATATCAGTTTTTCACCAAATACCGGCAAGCCATCATCCCCAATCCTCATTACCTCAATTACCTTAGAGTTGGTGAACATGTCTCCCAGGTCAAGCCCGATAAGCATATAGTACTGAGTTCCTGAATTTATAAATGGCTGAACATCATAATAGAGCGCTCCGTACCAGTTTCCTCCCGAGTAAACAGTGTCGCTTTCCAGTCTTGTTATCCCTCTGCTCCCTTTCAATCCGGTGATGGTCACAGTACTATCCGGGTTTCTCAGAGCCATTACATTAAAAAAATCGTTTATGCCGTTACTGTATACGATATTCCATGTAAGCATTTTAAGTGTTGAATCGGGTGATGTTATCTGACCAAGGTATTTTGCATCTTTCAGTTTACTGTGAAAGATGTCTCCAACCGATGCATATTCGTACACCTTTTTTTCCAGCGAATCGGCCAGGAGCTTTTTCTTCTCATCTGTTCCTAAGGCAGCTATATTGTTAAAAAGTGCTGTAATAGCAGAGTTATATTGAGTAACATTGTCAGTATTACCCGTCTGACCTTTGGCCCCGGGGGCTGGTATAAGTAACAAGAGGGAGACAACCAGTAAGAAATATCCTTTAACCGATTCTGTCAAGTGTTTCAAGTATCCTGTCGCACGCATAATCTATCTCACTGCTTTCAATTGTTAATGGAGGTGAAATCCTGAATGCCGATTCACAGAACAGGAATGAATCAAGAATCAGGCCATTCTCCGACCCTGATGATATAAACTTCCTCAACATTTCATCCGACTCCAGTTCTACAGCCAGAAACAGGCCTGTTCCCCTTATCTCCCTGATATGCTTATGCAC
>JBJKPH010000230.1:0-2743 GCA_046706585.1 Bacteroidales bacterium
GCACAGAGCTCTATCGACAGACTGTTTGATAAATATGCAGGTAAAGAGGGATTTGTAACTGTAAACATTAATGGTAACCTGTTGAAGATGGTAGCCGGAATGGATGATGATAATGATGAATTGATGAAATATGCCGATAATTTCACAAGCATCAGGATCCTTGCCCAGGAGGATGAGACGTTGACGGTTGAAAATTTTTATAACTCTGTCATAGATGAGCTTAACAGTGGCGGATACGAGGAGCTGATGAATGTAAATTCTGCAGATTCCGATGTGAAGATCATGGTGAAGACAGATGGTAAAATATTCACGGAATTTGTCCTGATCACCGGAGGCGATGATAATGCACTGATCCAGATCAAGGGGAACCTGACCCTGAAGGAGATTAAGGAAATGGAGAAATCAGTTAAGGAAAGCAACAATACAACTCTTCTTAACCTGAGGTAAAAAGTATTAGTCGTATCTTTGACTAAAGGGCATGGATACACTTTGCAACAGAAATGACCAGAAGTCAATTTGAAACCAGAATATTACCCGTTAGCAGCAGCCTGTACCGTTTTGCCTTTCGCTTCCTCTCAAACAGGGAGGAGGCGGAAGATACGGTCCAGGAAATATTGATTAAGCTCTGGAACATGAGGGAAAGGCTGGGAGAATACAGGAATATTGACGCTCTGGCAATGACAATGACAAGGAACCATTGCCTTGATATACTGAGAAAGAGGACCAGGAATTATCCGGAAGACATTTCACCGGATGAAACCAGAACAGCCGGACAGGACCCTGACCGCGAATATGACCTGAAAGAGACTGTATCGTATGTGGTGGACATTATCAATGATTTGCCGGAAAATTACAGGTCGGTGATAGAATTGCGTGATATTGAAGGACATGAATATGATCATATAGCGGAATTACTGGGCACAAACGTGAATATGCTAAGGGTCACCCTGTCAAGGGCAAGAAAGATGATACGTGAAAAAATGAAAAAATATTATGAACAGGAAGGAACTGGAAATATTACTGGAAAAATACTATAACGGATTAACAACCCTGAAAGAGGAAGAGCAATTAAGGCACCTGCTGGCTTCCGGGGACCTGCCTGTTGAGTTTTATCCCGACAGGGACATTCTCAGTGCCTGTGCTTACATAAAGGATATTCCTGATCATGGAGAGGATCTCGGAAGAAGGATAATGAAAGGGATTGATGAGAGTGACATGAGAAAAAGAATTACGAACAGGAAAAGATCACTGTATGTAATTACTTCTGTCGCTGCCGGTCTGCTGATCCTTATCGCTTCATATATTATTATGTCGCGGCAGGTCTATCCTGAGGATACATACAGCAACCCCGACCTTGCTTATATGGAAGCACGGAGGATCCTTTTGCAGGTTTCTGAGGAACTGAACAATGGTCAGGACCAACTGGCAAGTCTGGCAGTGATAAACAGGACTACCGGTGAACTGGATGCTTTTTCAAAGGCGGCAAAGGAAGCCGGAGACCATCTCGAAAATATTGGTTACCTTGAAAGAGGACTCAGCCTCATTAACCTTATTGATTCGCCTGTTGAAGAGAAATAAGATTTCAATGAAAATTTTATACTTTCACACTATGAAAAACATTTTCGCCACCATCATTCTAATGCTTCCTGCACTTATGGCTTACGGGCAGGGAGATCCTGTAAATGATCTGTTTGAGAAATATGCAGGTAAAGACGGGATAACAACGGTTACCATTTCAAGCAGAATGTTCAGCATGATAGCTCAGGCTGATTTCGATGATGAAGAACTTTCACAGGTTTTGGACAACCGTAGTGGTATCAGGATAAAGACAGTTTCAGACAGCCTTCTGAACCTTAAGATAAATTTCTATAAAGAGATCGCAGGAAAACTGGAAGGTTCAAAGTACGAGGAACTTATGTCGGTAAACGAAGGTGGAAAGGACCTTAAGTTCTATATCAGGCCCAAAGGAAATAAGGTCGGAGAACTTCTTATGATCGGAGGAGGAAAAGATGGGAATGTGGTAATATCTATCAGGGGCACTCTCGACATGAAGAATATCTCAAAGATATCAAAGAGTATGGGTTTCAATGAGCTTGATGGTCTGGATACAAAAGATAACGGAAAGAAGAAATAACACTCCTTATAGAGGGTCAGATAATTCTTCTGTTTTAATTAGGGTCATCCTGGATGACATATATAAGGCAGATAAAGAAGTACTGCCTGATTCACATTTTACCCTGCAATTTTCTAATTTCAGCCATAAAGATTAAATTAGCAGAAACAATAAATCGTTCTGCTATGATTTCAAAAACTACAAGAGGATTATTTGCATCCTTAATGGTGCTCCTGGTTCTTGGCTCAGGAAGTGCATCTGCCCAACTGTCGGGCGATTTTAACGCAGGTGATTGGCTGAAGGCCGGTGTTGATGACGGGCTTCTGCTGATGGAGAATTACCTTGGCCCATATGTTAATGCTTTCGGTGCCGGGTTCAGCTCAGCATGGTATAGCACAGCTAAAACTCATAAATTAGGTGGATTCGACCTGACAGTTTCTGTGAGCACAGGGTTTGTGCCTGACGGCGATAAGGAGATGGATCTGGCTGCGATCGATTTTTCAGAGTTGTCACTTGTAAATACCGCTAACTCTATAGCTCCGACTGTTGCTGGTGATAAATTTGGCGGACCATCACTGCATGCAACGGCACCCGGTTATCCCGGAGTTGATTTAATTAATTTCAAGACCC
>JBJKPH010000231.1:0-2050 GCA_046706585.1 Bacteroidales bacterium
TGGTTACCGGAGAGGGAAGGGTTGCCCACGGTGCGCTTGAAACCCTTACAAAGACCAACGCCGTGCAGGTAGGTCCCGATGATTTCCTGGCAAGACAGTTCGATACACCTGTGGTTACAATGATCGGTCCCGACAGGTATGTGAAGCATAAGGGTGGAAAGGACTTTGATTTTAACCATTTTATAACGCATCCTGGCGAATATGAATCCTCCTTCAAACCCTATACCCGTGTGAGTGATATTCTTATAGCAGCTCATTTCTGGGACCCTGAATCACCCCGCTTCTTTACGGCCGCAGATATGGCATCACCAGGTTTCAGGATTTCTGTAATAGCTGATATAAGTTGTGATATCAACGGGCCAATACCATCTACTATCAGGGCAACAACCATCGCTGATCCATTTTACGGGTATAATCCTTTGACCGCTAAGGAAGAGAGACCGTTCAGCGATCAGAAGAACATTACTGTTATGTCTGTCGATAACCTGCCAGGCGAACTGCCCAGGGATGCATCATCAGATTTCGGATCACAACTGATCGAACATGTGATCCCCGATATTATCGGTGAAGTCGATACTCCGATGCTGCAGGGTGCTACTATCTGCCAGGATGGTGACGTCGGGGAGAAATATGGGTACCTGAAAGACTATCTGGCAGGAGGTTAAAAGCGTAGAGCGTATAGCGTAGAGCCGTAGAGAAGTAATCGGTAATGGTACAGCGGTGTAATGGTCTGATGGATATCCACTTCTCCCACTCCCCGTTTCTCCCACTCCCCGTTTCCCGCCGTTCGTCGTTTGCCTTTTGCCGTTCGCCGCAAATCAAAAAAATCATTTTTAACATTTTTTAATAGTCGATTCGTAACTATTAATAATGTTTTAACAAAATTTACATCAAATCAATTTAATCGATGATCGTATGAAGAGAACCTTATTTTTATCCTGTTTACTGGTATTGTCGGTGGCGATATTTGCCCAGGACAATTTTCCGGTGATCGGGATAAGTGATGTGAGGCCGTCGACCTACCTGCTGAAGAATGCAAAGGTAGTTGTCGACTACAGCCAGGCGCTGGAGAACACCGATATCCTTGTCGTGAACGGAAGGATAAAGGCTGTTGGTAAAAGCTTGTCGGCGCCGGCAGGGACAATTGTCAGGGATATGACCGGCAAGACTGTTTACCCTGCATTTATTGATGCTTATTCAACCTACGGCGTTGAGCAGCCCAGTCGCAGCAGCGGCAACAACCCTATGGCATCCTACATGCAGATGCAGGGTATGCGTGGCAGCGCACCCGTTCAGGAGCAGCCCAGGGTTGCTGATTACTGGAACCAGGGGATACACGAAAGCTATAATGCATCATCCGCCTTCAAGGTAGATGAGACTGCAGCAGACGAACTGCGCAAGGTGGGATTCGGTGCCGTAGTAACACAGAGTGCTAGCGGTATAGCCAGGGGTACATCGGTACTGGTGACCCTGGGTAACGGGAAAGCTCAGAAAGTGGTGCTTAAGGATAAAGCAGCCACCAACTATTCGTTCAACAAGGGAGTATCGGAAGATGCATACCCGTCGGCCGAGTTTGGAAGTATAGCCCTGCTGAGGCAGTTCAACTACGACGCACAATGGTATCAGTCATTACCTGAAGGGTACTTCTATGATGCATCACTCGAGGCAAACAGGCTCAACAGCGCTCTTCCTAAGGTGTTCGAAGTGCGTGAGAAGTACGAGATACCAAGGACCAATATCATTGCAAAGGAGTTCGGTTTTAAATATATAGTTAAGGGTGGTGGTGATGAGTACCAGCTTATCGACCAGATAAAGAAGACCGGCTTTTCGCTGATAATCCCGATAAATTTCCCGGATGCACCGGATGTTAAAGATCCGTACGAAGCAGCCAAAGTGCCGCTGAGTGAGCTGAAGAACTGGGAGATGGCCCCTGCAAATGCAGCTATGCTGAGCAAGGCCGGGATCGAGTTCGCAATCACGGCCAGCGGTCTTTCAAGGCCTGCCGATTTCCTGACCAATCTCAGGAAAGCCGTTGATTACGGTCTTGATG
>JBJKPH010000232.1:0-4461 GCA_046706585.1 Bacteroidales bacterium
AATTTCTTTGATGACGCAATTACCGTTGATGAGTACAACGAGATGATCAGTTCGTCGAATTCGTCCATGCAGAAATAAACATTCGTTGATCTAAAATGTTACCTTGTTGATAAGTAAGTAATTATCAGGTATATTATTGATAAATTAATATTATATTTGCATCGAAACGGTTAAGATGGCAAAAACAAGATATAAATATAATCCCGAGTCTCTCAGTTTCGACCGTATACAGCCAGGGTTCCGTGAAAAATTCATGAGGTTCCTGGCCTATTTTATCGGCTCTTTGATCCTGGCCGGGATATATGGCGGACTGTTTACATACCTGGTCGATTCACCAAAGGAACAGGCACTGAAAAGAGAAATTGAGCAGATGTCGCTGCAGTACGAACTGATGGGAAGGGAGATGGACAATATGGAGAAGGTGCTTGATCATCTTCAGGAAACAGACGATAACCTTTACCGTACTATTTTTGAAGCAGAACCAATTCCAGGTTCGCTCAGGGAAGGAGGAGTAGGTGGTGTAAACAGGTACAATGAACTGGAAGGGTATGATAATTCAGAGATAGTTATTGAAACAGCAACGAGGCTTGATAAGATACTGAAACGTATCTATGTACAGTCAAAATCATTCGATGATCTGATAGCACTGGCCGGCGAAAAGGAGGAGATGCTGAGGTGTACGCCTGCAATCCAGCCAATAAGCAACAAAGACCTTAAAAGGACTGCATCGGGATGGGGATACAGGATACATCCGATTTACAAGATCAGGAAATTCCATTACGGGATGGACTTTACCGCACCTACCGGGACAGAAATATACGCAACCGCAGACGGTGTGGTACAGGCAGTATTGTCTTCCATGAGGGGATTCGGTAATCATGTTATAATTGACCATGGTTTCGGGTATACTACATTGTATGCACATATGTCCAGGTTCAATGTGAAGAAAGGGCAGAAAATAAAAAGAGGTGATGTTATTGGGTATGTTGGCAGCACAGGACTTTCAACGGCACCTCATCTTCATTATGAGGTAAAGGTTAACGGAAAGAACGTCGATCCGGCAAACTACTACTTCAACGACCTCACACCGGAAGAATGGGACAGAATGATTGAATTGGCCATGCGTAGCGGACAATCATTCGACTAAATCCAATATATTTATTAATGCCTTATCGCGGCGAATCAATACCGGCTCTTATCTTTTTATTCTGGCTGGTATGTTTTCGGCTATTACCATTACACGGGAGTGAGCCTGGCAACAAAAACAATGATACGATCCTGATATCGGGAGTAGGTGATATAATGCTTGGAACATCATTCCCAAAACCGGAATATCTGCCGCCCGGTGACGATCCTGCACCATTGCTTTCTTCCGTAGTTCCGCTGCTCAGAGGCTCCAATGTGCTTTTCTGTAACCTTGAGGGCCCGTTTTCGGATAGTGGCAAGCTGGCAAAAAAATGCAGGGATACAACTACATGCTATGCTTTCAGGGTGCCGGAGAATTATTCATTTACCCTGAAGGAGGCAGGGTTTAACCTGGTTAGCCTTGCTAATAACCACATAGGTGATTTCGGATTGGAAGCCAGGGACAGGACTGCAGGACTGCTTGATTCACTGGGGATACATTTTGCCGGGCCTGAGGATTATCCCTGGTCGGTGTTCGAGATCGATTCGGTGATTTACGGCTTTTGTGCCTTCGCACCAAATAAGGGTGTTATGGATGTGACAGATATACCGGCTGCAAAAAAAATCATAACTTTCCTGGATGATACATGTGATATAGTGATCGTTTCGATGCATGCAGGTGCTGAAGGTGCAGACTATCAGCATGTACCCAGGGCAGAGGAGGATTTTTACGGTGAGAACAGGGGTGATGTCTATAAGTTTGCACATGCAATGATCGATGCCGGTGCTGATATCGTTTTTGGCCATGGGCCTCATGTTACCAGAGCGGTTGAGATCTATTCAGATAGGTTCATAGCTTACAGCCTCGGAAATTTTTGTACATACAGGAGGTTTAACCTTACTGGTCCGAACGGATATTCACCCCTTATAAAAGTAAGGGTCGATCGTGAAGGAAGATTTCTGGGGGGAACGATCGATGCAGTATACCAGGATCAGTACGGGCATACCCGACCCGACCCGTATGGAAGGGCAATAAGGAAGATACGGGAACTGGTTGAAAGTGATTTTCCCGGATCGGGAACAATCATTGATGAAAATGGAAATATCTATAAGAAAGAATAGCAATGAAAAATGAAGTTAACGATAGAGGTAAACTCTATTATTCAATAGGTGAAGTTGCGGAGATGCTGGGGGAACATAAGTCGGCAGTACGGTTCTGGGAAAATGAGTTTGATATTATCAAGCCTAAGAAGAACAAAAAGGGGAACAGGATGTTTACCCAGTCGGATATTGATAACCTGAAGATAATTCACCATCTGTTGCGTGAAAAGGGAATGACCATTTCAGGTGTTAAGAAAAAGATGCATGATAATCCTGAGAATGAACGGAAAAACCTCGAGGTGATCAGGTCACTGCAGAAGATCAGAACGATGCTGGTCGAAATAAGGGATGGAATGTAATAGATGATAATAATATGAAGGTTGGTGAAATAGCAGGGTTTTTGTCGGGTGCAATTCCTTTGTCATGGCAGGAACCGTATGATAATGCAGGACTCCAGGCCGGTGATCCCGATGCGGATATTTCATTGGTACTGCTTACTGTCGATATAACTGAAGAGGTTGTGGATGAGGCTGCTGCCAGCGGCGCAGGAATGATAATCAGTCACCATCCGCTGATATTCTCAGGACTGAAAAGGATAACCGGAGGGAACAATGTTGAGAAAACCCTGATGAAAGCCCTCTCAAAAGGAGTAGCACTATATTCGGCACATACAAACCTGGATGTAATGCCGGGTGGCATAAGCTACCGGATGGCACAAAAACTTGAACTTGAATCGGTAAAACCCCTGCAACCTCTTTCCGGTAAGCTAAGCAAGGTTGTTGTATATATCCCCGATCAGTACCTTGAAAAAGTGAAAGAGGCGATGTTTGGTGCAGGAGCAGGTTATACCGGTAACTACGACAGGTGCAGTTTCAGTGTTAAGGGATCCGGTTCATTCAGGGCAGGGGAGGGTAGTAACCCTTTTTCCGGTTCGGTAGGATCGGACCATACTGAAAATGAAACAAGATTTGAAACCATTGTGCCCGATCACATGTTGAATAGAGTTATTTCAGCAATGATTGCCGCACATCCATACGAAGAGGTTGCATATGATATCCTCAGGCTCGGGAATGAAGTTCCTGGGGCGGGGCTCGGATGCGTTGGGAACCTGAAGACGGGAATTGACGAAATGCAGTTTCTGGAAAAAGTAGCTTCACTATTCGGGGCTGAAGGTGTCCGATATTCCGGCCTGAGAGGAAAACAGATTGCTCGTGTGGCTCTTTGCGGAGGATCAGGCGGAACATTAACCAATGCAGCCAGGTCAGCTGATGCCGATATCTTTATTGCAGGAGAACTGAAATACCATTCATTCTTTGAAGGCGACGGTAAAATGATAGTTGCCGACATCGGTCATCACGAAAGTGAAAAGTGTGCAATGGAAATTTTATATGAAATAATTACAAAAAAATTCCCTAAATTTGCAGTCCGTTTTTCAGAAATTGAAACAAATCCGGTAAACTATTTGAGAACATGGAAAAAGCAAAGGTAAGCGAGAAAGAAATGACGGTTGAGGAGAAGCTGGCAGCTCTCTATAAACTACAGCTTGTCGATTCAGAAATAGATAAAATAAGAACACTTCGGGGGGAACTTCCCCTGGAGGTTCAGGACCTTGAGGATGAGGTGGCCGGACTTGAGACAAGAATGGAAAACCTGCAACTCGAAGTCAGGGAACTCGAACAGGCTATTACGGCCAAGAATAACGAGATCACTGAGGCTCAGTCGCTGATCAAGAAATATGAGGAGCAGCAGAACAATGTCAGAAATAACAGGGAATATGACTCCCTGTCAAAGGAGATCGAATACCAGACTCTTGAAATAGAACTTTGTAATAAAAAGATAAAGGAGTTTACTGCCCAGAACGAGGAGAAGAAAGTCGTTATCGAAGAATCACAGGCAACACTTGAGGAGGTAAAAGGCGATCTTGATACCAAAAAGGCAGAACTCGATTCAATAATCGCCGATACTCAGAAGGAAGAAGATAAGCTTACGAATGATTCCGGGAAACTGCAATCGGTAATAGAACCAAGACTTTTAACAGCTTACCACAGGATCAGGCAAAACGCCAGAAATGGCCTTGCAGTAGTATCCATCGAAAGAGATGCCTGCGGAGGTTGTTTTAATCAGATACCACCACAGAGACAGCTCGATATTAAATCGCGTAAGAAGATCATCGTTTGTGAGTATTGCGGAAGAATACTTGTGGACGAGGATGTTGCAGGGGAGTAAGCGTAAAGC
>JBJKPH010000233.1:0-2119 GCA_046706585.1 Bacteroidales bacterium
GTCCTGTCATTCAGTTTCAGGGTAAAATTGTTTTTGTCGACTGCAATGCAGCGACCCGATCGCTCTTCGTAATACCAGTTATCCCCCCTGATAATTATTATATAGACCTCATAATTTTCTCTCAGGGCTTCTGCCACTGCTGCAGCACTCCTGACAGACACTTCATATTCGGATGAATCTCCGCCACCCAGTACGGCAATTGTTCTCATAATCCGGGAATTATTCCTGTTTAGGTCAAAGATAAAAAAAGTAATGGTTATTCGCCGGTATCCCTCCCGGCAATATACTTCCTCCATTTATCGATTACCTGTTGCATATCACCGGGAAGCTCAGACTCAAAATGCATTCTTTTTCCTGTTGCCGGGTGGTCGAATGCCAGGTACCTGGCATGAAGTGCCTGGCGTGGAAGTATGGCGAAACAGTTCTTAACAAATTGCTGGTATTTGGTAAAGGTGGTTCCTTTAAGTATCCTGTCGCCACCATATTCAGCGTCATTGAACAAAGGATGACCGATATAACTCATATGGACCCTTATCTGGTGCGTGCGGCCTGTTTCGAGACGGCATTCTACCAGTGAAACATATCCAAGCCGTTCAGTTACCCTGAAATGTGTAACGGCATTCTTCCCCGTACTGCCGTCGGGAAATGCATACATCAGTTTCCTGTCTTTTGGATTTCTTCCAATACTGGCTGTAACAGTACCTTCCTCCTCCCCGGGTGAACCCCATACAAGAGCAGTATATAACCTGCCGGTAGTGTGTTCATAGAATTGTCTGCCGAGATGACTGAGGGCATATTCTGTTTTGGCTATTACCAGAAGACCTGATGTATTCTTGTCGATCCTGTGAACAAGTCCTGGTCTGAGATCACCCGATACTGTTTGCGGAAGGTCGCGGAAATGCCACAAAAGAGCATTAACCAGTGTGCCGTCGAAGTTGCCGTAGGCAGGGTGCACCACCATACCTGCCTCCTTATCTACAACTATCAGGTGTTCATCTTCATATACAATATTAACAGGGATATCCTCAGGAAGTAGTTCAGCTTCCCGTGGAGGATGAGGAAGCATGATGCGAATAATATCTTCAGGTTTGATCCTGTAGTTTGATTTTACAGGTTTTTCGTTCACCAGTATATTCCCGGCCGCGGCAGCTGCCTGGATCCTTGTTCTGGATGTGCTTTCAAGCCTGTTGGCCAGGTATTTGTCGATACGAACCAGCGATTGACCGGGATCAACTTCAAACCTGTAATGTTCAAACAGTTCCTGCTGGTCGGGATTATCTTCCGGAATATTCATCACCTTGCTACCCTGATAAATTTGTTATAGCTTACTAACCTGCCATCCAGCTCAGTTGCCATGAAATAGAGTCCTTCAGGCAACGATGAAATATTTATTGAGATGCTGTTACTGTATGAGGCTATCTTCCTTCCTCCCGTATCATAAATGGTGATAATTATCTCTTCAGGCAACTCTTCCGGCGGAAGATCGATATTTATAATATCCCTGGCAGGGTTGGGCCATATCTTCAGCCTGTTAGCGGGGTTTTCGGGTGAGATCACACCTGTGAAGGGCAGGGCATGGCCGACTACCGGATGTAACATAATTGTTCCATGCTGCTGCGATTGATTCCAGGCACCATTTAGATAAAAGAACTGCTTTCCGGCTCCATCGGTATTCAGATCGTAACCTACATTAAGGAAAGTCTCGGATCTCTGTTTCCACCCGATAAAGAAATAACCGTCGACCGCCACGGGATCGGTTAGCATATACCTTGTAAAACCGTTTACCTGGTCAGCAGGATCAACCAGCACATCCTCTTCAGTGTATATCATTGTACCTGGCAGACCTGCTGAATATTCCCATATTGCTATATCGAATGACCTCTGGTTTGATGAAAGGTAGCTGTCGTTGAAGCAAATATCTACTGCCCTCAGCGTATCCTTCAGGTATGTCCTGTACAGGCATGCCACCATTGCATTCCTCGAACCCTGACCATTGATGCCATAACCGGCCTCCGAGGAAGCATCATCATATGAAAAATAGTTTTTGAAGTCCTGGTAATAAATGATCGTATCATTCTCTTTGGGATCAAAATCATCTGTTTTCAGGACAGCCCTTATC
>JBJKPH010000234.1:0-4590 GCA_046706585.1 Bacteroidales bacterium
TATATGTACCTATATGGGTATGAAGCCCGGTCAGTTCCAACCTGCCATTCATCATTATCCTGTTGATTGCATCCCAGGCATCCTCATTTTCATAATTAAAGCCGAACCTGTCCCACATTGGATATACACCTGTATCCATGTTAATCCTTACAGCCACTTTAGGTCTCTTATTCAGCTTTTCCGCAATATCCATAAGCATGTACAACTCATCGAAATGTTCGATATGGATCAGGGAATTGTTTTCGGTTGCCTTTACCAGGTCGCTTTCAGTTTTGTCAGGACCGTTAAATATTATCTGCGATCCTTTAACTCCGTTGCGGAGAGCTTTGTCATATTCAAAACCTGACACTACTTCAGCCCATGAGCCTTCCTGATGAAAGACCTTGCATACTGCATCCAGATAGTTTGTTTTATACGACCAGGCCATCTGGACCTTCGGGTATCTGTTCCGGAAAGCAGTCAGGGCTTCCCTGTATGTTTCCCTTATGGTCTTCTCAGAAATAACATAAACAGGTGAACCAAACTCCTTCAGGATACTTTCCACGGACACATCATCGATATGTGTGACAGGTTCACTGTGAACAGGCATACCGAACTTACCTGGCATTCCGGCCCTCAGTTTCTTAATATATGGTCTTTCAAATTGTTTCTTCATTATAGTATGTATTATAATTCTCCCTTCATTGATAATTTCTCAAATTCCGTCATATCGGTGATCATATCCCATGAATACCTGATGAACATCTTGCCCACATCATATTTTTCAAAAGGCTTTACATCCATCCCCAGGGCCAGTTTTACCAGGGCTTCCGGCATATTCTGACCGGCACCAACTGCGAGGTAAACCCATGCAGGTATTCTCGGATTGATCTCTATCAGGTAATATTCATTCTTCTCCGATCTGATCAGTTCGAGTTCCATTCCACCCCTCCACTTTGTTGCTCCGATGATCCTGTGAGTTAGATCAAGCATCCTGGTATCGTCAAGTGATACCCCGGCCCAGGCCTTACCTTTATCTGTAATGTACTGTTTCCTCATTGGTACGGCACCAATCGTATTCCCTTCGCCGTCACCCAGTGCCACAACGTTGACCTCTGTTCCGGTAATATACTCCTGAATAATTACCGGGAGTCCCCATTTAGCAGAGAGGCGGGCAAAATAATTGGCCGCCTGGTCACGGTTATAAGCGATATAGGCATCGTAGTATTTCCCTTTAACAACCACCGGGAACTCAAAATCATCCTTCCTTAGTTCATCAAGGTCGCGTATGCTAACTATTGCCCTGCTGGCCGGTACAAGCACATTATATTTCTTCCCGAACTCCGGCAGGTTTGACTTTTGCCTCTCCTCGAACTGCTGCACCCGCGGAAGGAATGTGCTTATACCCGCATCCTTTAAAACCCTCTCTGATTTCATAAATGCCACCATTTCGGCATCAAAGTTTGGAATAAGGACCTCAAATTTTTCAATTTCGCTGATCTCGAGCACTCTTTTCACCAACACATCGGATCCCTCTGAAGGATACGGAATGCGGTAGGTCCTGTCGACTATATCGTGCATATAAATGGCAGGTTCAAGGCTTTCATATGCCAGGCCGATTATCCGTGGATCGAAATAATCCGAATCACGGATACCCCTTATAACCGGGACTCCCGGTCCGGGGTTATCAGTATTGTTCAGCCCGGTAAGAGCAATTGTGATCTTCTTTTTATTCATCCTCTTCGAGTAATTTATTTTGCCTCAGCGAGGCTATGAAATCAAAGAAGTACTTCTCAAACTCTGCCTTCTCTATATTATATACACTAACCATATGCATGGTTATCTCATCCAGGGTTTTTTCCTGGTTAAGCATTAACACTATCTCAAGCGCCTGTTCGTTAAGTGAATATGAATCGCCGGAGGATGGATCAAAAACAAACCCGGATTCACTGAGTGCTATGTTCTTTTTCAGTTTCATTTCATGATTTTTTCCTAAAATAAGAAATTTTGTGCTAAAATATTAACAGTAAACTCATATTCTATTCAATAAACAGTATATCAAATACATATACAAGAACAAAGATTATGCCGTTATACCTTATACAAGGCACAGACCATTCTGCCAGTTAATATAAAACGTACAGATAATAAGAATTATTCCCCTGCTATCAGACTATCTCTTCAGGGCATACAATGATACAACCAGCAGGTAAACGAAGCTGAAAAGGATTACAGACATTCCTGCGGCATTACTGCTGATATCGGTTATCCAGCCCATAAGAAGAGGAAATACTGCTCCTCCGACTATAGCCATCATCATAAGTCCCGATATCTCGTTGGTCCTGTCAGGATATTTCTCAACGGCAATAGAAAATACTACCGGAAAAATATTCGATACAGCAAGCCCTGTTATGAATACCATACCCCAGGCAGCAAAATTTCCTTTTAACGAAAGCATTGCAATAAGCGATATTATACCCAGCACTGAGCTCCACATGAAAAACTTACGTGATGCAATACGGGTCAGCAGAAGTGCTCCACTAAAGGTGCCTATCATACGCCCGAAGAAATATATGCTCCTCCCCTTTTCAGCCACCAACTGATCAAATGAAAAATGATGAATTAGAAACTGACCTGAATTGGAATTGAATCCAACATCGATACCCACAACAACGAATATCGACAATACCATTAAAAGAATAAATCTGTTTCCTAGTAAACCAAATGATGATGCCAGGGATGCAGGCGAAGTAGTCGCGCCTGACTCTTCTATCCGGGTAAACGATAACCACAAAACTGTAAGAACCGAGACAAGTCCGAAGATAAGGAATAATAGCTTCCAGTCACCATACTTTGCTGCCAGGTAGCCTGCCAGAGGTGCCCCTATCATTGACCCTATTGCCTTGACAAACTGTGAAAAACTGAGGAAACTGGAGGCCCTGTCAGACGGAACGACAGCAACCAGCAGCGGATTGGCAGAAACCTGTACAATGGTGTTCCCTATTCCGAGAAAGGCAAAGCCTGCCAAAACAGAAATAAATGAATATATGAAAAAAGGTATAAAAAGGCCAATTGCTGTAACAGCCATCCCAATATTAAGAACCAGTCTTTTCCCGTACCTCGACTGCAGCACTCCTACGGGAACTGAAAGAAGAAGGAACCAGAGAAAAGTGGCAGAGGGTATTAACTGGGCCATTGTGGCACTCAGTCCCATATCAGATTTCACCCTGTCAACACCAATGCCAACCAGGTCGACAAAGCTCATTACGAAAAATGACATCAGAACAGGCAGTATCCATTTAATATTGATCTTGTTGTTCATCAAAGATATTTTAGGTTAGAATTGAGGATCCGTAAACCGGATTGAAAATAATAATAATTAATATTTCCACAAGCAATTGAAGAAATTCAACATAATCCCTTTTCAACCATCCAATGACATCTGCATTGACATCTGTTATTACATCTGGCAGTAATTATGACATTACTGCACCTCAACCATGACAAAAAAACAGAATAGTATTATGGCATGATATATGTAAATATGTCAATGTTTAAATATAAATCTGATGAACATACGAAAACTGGATTCTTTGCAGGAACTGAGAGAAGCGCTTGAGAAGGTAGGAAAGCGATTCCATCTTATTTACAGGGACGGCTCAAGGCAGAGCGATTGCGCCCTTGAGTCGCTTGTGTCAACCAAACCGGGTACCAGTGTTAAGGAAATATTGACTGCAGATGTGAACAATGTTCGCGACATTCATGGCAATTATGGTATCGAAAGTGTACCCGTATTGCTGGAATTCGAGAATACAAAGCTGGTAAACACCTATAAGGGATGTAACAGCAGTGATTTTTATTCTGTACTTTTATCGGGCGAATTTTCAAGGCAGGCGAGCAGTGATAAACAGGCACAAAAAAGTGTAACAGTATATTCCACACCTACATGCTCATGGTGCAATACGCTTAAGTCGTATCTCAGGGAAAAAGGTATAACTTTTCGTGACATAGATGTTTCGGCAGATAGTTCGGCAGCAGAGGCAATGGTGCGCAGGAGTGGTCAGCAGGGAGTACCACAGACAGATATAAACGGTCAGGTAATAGTAGGATTTGACAAAAAGAAAATAGATGACATACTTGGCATTAGGCCGGGTAAATGAACAGATAGAAACCAATAATTAATATACAATGAAAAAAATTATAACAGCAACCCTGTTAATACTGATATCAGGCTACTGGGGTGCATTTGCAGGCAATCCGGCAGCGGAAGAGCATGGGAATAATAATTCTGGCGCATTGGAAGCCAAAGCAGGTAATGAGAAAGCCATCCACCTTACGAAAGCCCAATTTCTTGAAAAGGTCTTTAATTATGAAAAGAATAGTCAATGGGTATATGAAGGGAAGATACCATGTATTGTTGATTTCTATGCCGACTGGTGCCAGCCATGCAAGATAGCAAGCCCTATTCTTGAAGAGTTAGCAGGAGAATATGAGGGTAACATATTTGTATTTAAGATTAATACCGAAGAGGAAAGGGAACTTGCCGCAGCTTTCGGTATAAGCACTTACACAAATTTTATTTTATCCCCGTTGGTGGAGCAGCCACAGTTA
>JBJKPH010000235.1:0-6653 GCA_046706585.1 Bacteroidales bacterium
TTGTACATATGTTTGTACATATTAACGTACACAATATAATTATTATGCTTACAACAACAATATCAGACTTCAGAAAAGATATCAAAAGGTATCTTGACAGGGTTACCGAAAACTTTGAAACTCTCATCATTAATCGTGGGAAAGACAATGGCGTAGTTATCATCTCCTTGGACGAGTACAATTCTTTAACTGCAACACAACATGAACTATCCTCCAGGATAAATGAAGCAAGACTGGATTCCGCGATCGAGAAACTAAAAAACGGTTCATCGTTTCAAAAAGAATTGATTGAAGAATGAAACTCACATTTGTCGATGAATCCTGGGAGGATTATTTATACTGGCAAAAAACAGATAAGAAGATCCTCAAGAAGATCAATGGCCTGATAAAAGATATTTCAAGGAACCCTTACTCCGAAACTGGTAAACCGGAAGCTCTTAAATATAAATATAAAGGTTGGTGGTCCAGAAGAATAGATCAGGAACACAGGCTAATATATCAAGTAAAAGATGATGAGATATTAATAGCTAAGTGCAGATTCCATTATGACTAAGGAAAAAAGAACGGTTGCTAAAGTGCGGTAATATGCAATTTGTTTTGTCACGATTTTTGCTCAATGCTTATTCCGGCGATACCCTGCCAAAGATTCCGATAATACCCTGCCGGTTTTAAAGATCGATTTCTGTGGCTAATTTATTCATTTTCTTAATTTATTTTTTCTATAAGGGACGTAGCATTTCTTAACCTTGCCTGAATTGATAGGAAATCATTCACTTCCAAAAATGATAAAATTATGTAAACTCATTTGAGGCGATATGCAAAAAATGTATATTCGCTTTTGGTATTTATCTACTTAATTCCATTGTAATGAATAAACTTGTGACTCTCATATCAGGAATATTGGTCCTGTTGCCTTTGGCAGGCCAGGATCCCGATGCCATAAGCGGTGCAACCCTTAAACCAGAATACCTTCAGCAATATCTGTCCGATCCATTGGTCAGGAGAGTATATAATAATGATAATTTTGACAGCCAGCCTTACTTCGAACTGAAAATTACCCTTCCTGAAGTTGGAGGGGAGGTTATTAATCCAGGAACTCTTTCTTTCGACGGCCTCCGTGAAAGAACAGTGTTTGTAAAAGAACTACTGCCTTCAGAGGAAACTCCCGGGTACAAATTTATTGGTGCATTTGCCTACACAGGTTATTCGCTGTCTGACTTAATTAAGGATGTCGTAGTCGATAAAAGGAACAAGACGGAATTTGGACTTTCACTTGACCTTTATGTTGTTGTGAGCAACAGTAAAGGGGAATCTGCTGTTTTTAGCTGGGGCGAACTTTTTTTCTCGAAAAGCGGACAGGATATAATTCTTGCAACAGGCGTGACACCGGTCTTCCCTTCTGCTGCAGATGAAAGGTGGGAAGTGCCGTCTGTGTCAAAGATCGTGGCAGCAAATGATTTCTTTTCACTGAGGAATATCCAGGAACCTGAAACAATCACAATTCTGTCATTTCCGGTTAGCTTACCAGGAACGAAAGGAACCCTGCCAATATATTCGCCTGATCTGAAAATTACTTTCAGGGATCAGACTGCAACGGTGGATAGCTTTGAGGGAGTTGAAAGCAGTCTCAGACTGTCGACAGTATTCTTCGGATTGCATAAGGGACTCCGGCATGTATCGGTATTTAAAGGCGTTTCACTTGGTGAGGTACTGGATGAGAAATTTGAAATTTCAAACTCGGACATTCAGCATGGACTGCTGGCAGTTAGTGCTGTTGACGGTTACAGGGTAGTCTATTCTCTTGCCGAGATAGCGAACCGTACAGATATGGAAGAGGTTATGCTGATTGATCTTGGGAATGATGAAGATGGTCGATTCGTAATATTTCCCGGTTCTGATTTCTTTGCTGACAGATACCTGAAAGGAGCTAAAACAGGGCATATGCTAAACACTTCTGATATGAAATCAGGTTTAATACGATAAACTTTCTTAAGCGATATACAATTTGCTTAAATTTGCATATCGCTATTTTTTAAACTGTATGATATGTTTAAAGTAAATGAATATTTTGACGGTAAGGTGAAATCCCTTGCATTCGGGAATTCCGAAGGTCCGGTTACCTGCGGTGTGATGGCACCCGGGGAATATGAATTCGGTACTTCTACGGTGGAGTATATGACTGTGACCTCCGGAAAGCTGACGGTATTACTCCCTGAGTCTTCCGAATGGAAAGAGTATGTACCCTTTGAGACTTTTGTTGTTCAGAAGGATTCGAAGTTTAAGGTAAAAGTGACTGAAGAGTCCTCCTATAAGTGCGTCTATAAGTAATAGTCATCTTTATCATTAATTATGGCAGGTTCAAAAGGTTCGAAATATTACAATGTATTCCTCAGGTATAAACTAGACCTGGTTGATGTAGATGGCACTGAAGTAATCGGTCAGGAAGGTTTTGACCTGCTGATGAATATACGGGAAGCCGGATCAATAATATCGGCCGCCAGAAAAATGGGAGTAAGCTACCGTAAGGCATGGGGAATAATAAGGGAGATGGAAGAATGGTTCATGTTCCCGATGGTGGTCAAGCAAAGAGGTGGTGCTGAGGGTGGAATGACTACTCTTTCACCGGAGGGGAATGACCTGCTTGATGGCTACCTTGAGCTGAGATCACAGTTCGACATTTCAATTAACGAGATCACCAGGAAGTTTTTCAGGAAAATAAACACCAGGGATGATGTATAGGAAGCTCCCGGTTTACATGCTGGCGATAATTTTCTTTATCATCCTGTTTTCAGGTTGCGGACAGGGAACAGGTGGAAAGGAAACGGTTATTGTTTTCCATGCCGGGAGCCTGTCGGTACCACTTAAACGAATAGCTGAAGAATACGAGAAGATAAATCCCGGGGTAAATATTCAACTCGAGGGAGCCGGGAGTGTCGATTGTGCAAGAAAGATCACCGACCTGAATAAACCCTGTGATATTATGGCATCAGCCGATTACAGGGTGATTGAGACAATGCTCATACCCGGCTATGCCTCATGGGATGCCAGGTTCGCATCAAATTCAATGGTTATAGCCTATACCGGTAAATCCGGAAGGGCAGGTGAGATAAACGACTCCAACTGGATCGACATCCTTCTTGACGATAATATATATTACGGTCGTTCCGATCCCGATTCAGATCCGTGCGGATACCGGTCGGTGATCACAATGAAGCTTGCCGAGGATTACTACGGCAGAGATGGAATAACAGAAAAGCTCCTGGCAAAAGACCGCAACTTTATCAGACCAAAGGAAACAGATCTGGTTGCCCTGCTCGAAACAAACAGTATCGATTACATTTTCCAGTACAGGTCGGTAGCTGTGCAGCACTCGCTGAGATACCTTGAACTGCCTGACGAGATAGACCTTTCCGACAGCCGTCTTGATTCGCTTTACGAAAGAGCTGACGTCCGGATCACAGGTACGGCACCAGGAGAATATATTACTGTCACAGGAAGTAATATGGTTTATGGCGTAACTCTTCTCGACAATGCTCCCGACAGGGACGAGGCAATAAGGTTTCTGCAGTTTATGATCGGCCGGCAGGGACTTGATATAATAGAATCTGACGGACAGAAAATAATTGAGCCACCAATAGTAACACAATTTGATAAGCTCCCCGGGGAATTGAAACTCCTTTGCAGGGAGAAATAACAGGTAATGACAAGAAGCACTTTTCACTGGATACTGCTGATACTCTCATCGCTCGTGTTGCTTTTCATACTTGCTCCGCTTGCAGGTATGATAATCGACACCTCCGGTTCTGAGTTCATGGAGACAATTGCCGACAGCGAGGTGAGGTCAAGCGTATGGATAACCTTATCAGTTGCTTTTGTCACAACGCTGTTCTTTTCGCTGGGGGCAGTTCCCCTGGCCTGGTTGCTTGCACGGTACAATTTCCCCGGTAAAAGGGTGGTCCAGGGATTGGTCGACCTGCCCGTAGTGCTGCCACATTCGGCAGCCGGTATTGCCCTTCTCGGATTTATCTCAAGAGACGGGTTATTAGGAAAGGCAGCATCGCTTGCCGGGCTCAACCTGGTGGGTAATACTGCAGGAATAGCCCTGGCAATGGCTTTTGTCAGCCTTTCGTACCTGATAAATTCGGCCAGGGATGGTTTTGCGGCAGTACCCGAAAGGCTCGAGAAAGCTGCTCTCAACCTCGGGGCATCACCGTTCAGGATGTTTATGACAGTATCTCTTCCCCTGTCATGGAGAAGCATTGCATCAGGATTCATAATGATGTTTGCCAGAGGGATGAGCGAATTCGGGGCCATCGTGATTATCGCATATCACCCTATGACAGCCCCGGTACTCATTTTTGAACGATTCAACCAGTTTGGTCTTAAATATGCGAGGCCGGCTTCGGTATTGTTCATACTGGTCGCTCTGGTAATCTTTATACTGCTCAGGATGATCTCTGTTAAGCGCGATGTGAGGGAAGTACCATCATCAGAAGATAATAACGGATCGTATGCTTGAACTGACCGGAATATCAAAGAACTATGGCAGATTTGCAATTACAGGTATCGATCTTTCGGTTGCACGGGGCGAATATTTCATACTGTTGGGAAGATCGGGATCGGGAAAGTCTCAGTTGCTGGAGATTATATCAGGACTGAGAAATGCCGACAGCGGAAAGATCATTCTTAACGGAAGGGATATTACCAGGGAGAAGATACAGAACAGGAAGGTGGGGCTTGTCTTCCAGGACTATGCCATATTTCCACATATGAGTGTTTTTGATAATATTGCTTACCCACTGAAAATCAGCAGGAAAGGAAAACAGGAGATCTGTTCATCGGTCGAAAGTATTGCGGCGGATGTAAATATCTCACACCTGCTCGACAGGCCGGTCGACCTACTTTCGGGAGGTGAACGGCAAAGGGTGGCAGTGGCAAGAACCCTGGTGACATCTCCCGATATTATCCTGCTTGACGAACCAATGGCTTCAATAGATACTCCTCTGAAGGATGATCTGCGACGGCTGCTGAGAAAGATAAACGGTAGCGGGATGACCATTTTGCATGTTACGCACGATTTCAATGAATCAATTCGTCTTGCCGACAGGGTGGGAGTGATACATAATGGCAGGATAATCCAGACAGGCGAACCGGCCGATGTGTTTGCCAACCCGGCCAACAGGTTTGTTGCCAGGTTTGCAGGTATAAGAAATTTCTACAAGGTCGATACCGGTAATCATGACGGAATGATCACCGGAAGATCAAATAATAATTCATTCACTCTTCCCCGGGGAGAGTACGGTGAACATACGATCATTATGATAAGGAGCGGCGATATTAGGGTTGGGAAATCAGGGAAATCGTTGTATGATTGTGATAATATAATAAAAGGTGTTGTGACCGAACTGAACAGGGCTGAGACCGGCTTTGAGATCTATGTTGACTCAGGCGATATATTTCATGTCCTGATAAGCGAAGAGATGAAAAATGAGTTTAATCTGATGGTGGGACAACCCGTTCATATCGGTTTTTGTTCTGAAGATATCAGAGTGATATAAAAAATCCGGAGGTTGGATATGATTACATATGAAGAAGCCCAGAAGATAGTAGCCGGCTATCCGGTGAAGTGTGGCAGCGAGTCTGTTAATTTCGTTGATTCGCTCGGAAGAGTACTGGCTGAAGATATATCAAGCGACATCGATATGCCTCCTTTCGATAAGGCCGCTGTCGATGGATATGCCTGCCGCCTGGAGGATCTGGGGATGGAACTCATGATAAACGAGGTTGTGCAGGCAGGATCATCAGCTGCCAGACCTGTACGCAGTGGCGAATGTGCAAAGATAATGACAGGGGCACCGGTGCCTGTCGGGGCCGACTGGATATTTATGGTTGAAGATTCGGTGGAAAAGGATGGAAAGGTAAGATTTACCGGAGAGGCAGTAAAAAGCAATATCTCATCAAGGGGTGAGGACATACTTACCGGGCAGAAAGTTTTGTCACGGGGAAGGATTATCAGACCCCAGGATATAGCAGTTATGGCAACGGTGGGTGCTACAAATGTTAGGGTCAGCAAAAGACCAGGGATCGGGATCATAAGCACGGGTAATGAACTTGTTGAACCCGACATCCGGCCGTCTGTCTCACAGATACGCAACAGTAACGCTTACCAGCTGGTTACACAGGCGATCAGGGCAGGAGCCGAAGCTGTTTATTATGGTGTTGCAACCGACGATGAGGAGGTAACGTACGACTTTGTCTCCAGGGCAATTGGCGAATGCGGGATAGTGCTGCTGACAGGTGGTGTTTCAATGGGTGATTTTGATATGGTACCCGGAGTTCTCAAAAGGGCAGGGGTGGAGATACTTTTCAACAGGATAGCCGTTCAGCCGGGTAAGCCGACTACTTTTGGAATACATCCCGGGGGCGTGGTTTTCGGATTGCCCGGGAACCCGGTTTCATCATTCGTGCAGTTCGAGCTGTTCGTAAGGCCAGTGGTTCAGAGATCGATGAACCATGACTGGAAACCATCTCACCTGCGTATGCCTCTGGCTTCAGATTTTGAGAGAAAAAGGACCGAAAGGCTGGCATGGGTGCCTGTAAATATAATTGATGGTGCGGCCAAGCCTGTCGAATACCACGGATCAGCGCATATT
>JBJKPH010000236.1:0-13064 GCA_046706585.1 Bacteroidales bacterium
GATAACTTCTAACCTCCTGCGCCACCCTGTGTCTGTGCAATATATTCTGCTTTACCGGTTCCCTCCTGAGATCGAGGTACCTGTATTTCATTCTCAGTTCATCGCCGCCGTCAGTATCTTCCTCGATTGTAAAAGGTGGCAGGTCGCTGCTGTTCAGCACAACAAGTTCGTCAACATTGATCTCGATATCTCCGGTTGCCATCGACGGATTCTTATTACTCCTTTCGGCAACCATTCCGGATACCTGTATTACATATTCCCTCCCCAGTTTCCGTGCTTTCCGGCAAAGCTCTCCATTCATATCCATATTGAAAACCAGCTGAGTCTTACCATACCTGTCCCTTAGATCAATAAAGGTCATCCCGCCGAGGTCCCGGGATTTATGAAGCCAGCCACTCAGTTTAACCCTCTTTCCAACATCGGATATACCGAGTTCACCGCATGTGTGTGTCCTGTACATATTGTCGTTTCTTGTTTTGCCAAAGATAGGTATATCTTGAAAATCCAGCAAAGGAACAAAACCGGTTCCCAATGATCATTCTCCCTTAAAAATAAACCATATAAACCTTATAAACGATCTAAACAATCTTTCCTACCTTTGTCACTGCATGAATGACACCGGCATTGATGAATATTATATGAAAGAGGCCCTGAAGGAAGCACACAGGGCTTTTGAGAAGGATGAAGTGCCTGTTGGAGCTGTTGTGGTTTGTGGTGGCAGGATAGTGGCCAGGGCTCATAATCTCACTGAAACGCTCAATGATCCTACAGCACATGCTGAGATGCAGGCAATTACTTCGGCCACGGCATCCCTTGGAGGGAAATACCTCGACGGATGTACCCTCTATGTAACGCTCGAGCCGTGTACAATGTGTGCAGGTGCCATTTTCTGGAGCCAGGCAGAGAGGCTGGTATTTGGTGCCCCTGATCCGAAAAGGGGATACAGGAAAACCGGATCGGATATTTTGCACCCTTCGACAACAATGACGGAAGGGATCCTTAAAAAGGAATCTGAGAAACTGATAAAGGATTTCTTTTCACGAAAGAGATAGCTCTCCGGCCAGTTGTCATTCTTTTCACTGAATGATGCCATATGAAAAAAATGGATTAGGTTTGTGTAAAATATTTGTTTATGACCATTGACAACGGAAAAACAATTATCGGGCTGAGACTCAACGTACTCATTGCTTCGGTACTGTTTATTGTTTTTCTTTATTTCACATATTTCGACAACTCGCTCAGGTTTCCGGTACTGGGAATTGAAAAAAGCCTCTGGTCATTTGTATTCATTACCCTTTATATAGTGGTAGCATTTTATCCAATGGTTTTCAGGTACAGGTATATTTATTTTTCAGACGACGGGCCTAAAATAGTATTTCGTTATTATTCTGTAGGAATAATCAGGGGTAAGAAAAATTCCATCGAGATCCCGAAAAAAGATTTCAGGGGATACAGGAAGAAGAGATTGATGGCAGGGATAGTTCCTGGAATTGTGTTAAGCCAGCAATTCGATCGTAGTCAGGCATTCTATCCCCCTTTGCCTCTCAGTTCACTTTCCTCAAAAGAGAGAAAGAGACTGTACAAAGTTCTTGATCAATACATTTAACGCTGTGTGATTCATGAGCAAAATCATTTTTTGCAGATATTTATACTACCAATTTTGCACAATAAACAACTCATATAGTAACATATAACCAATCAGATATGAATGTAGATAAAATACTCAACGAACTTGAGAAAAAACATCCGGGTGAGGTTGAATATCACCAGGCCGTGAAGGAAGTCCTTTCATCGATCGAGGAAGTATACAACGAAAACCCGCATTTCGACACTGCAAATATTATCGAACGGCTTATTGAACCCGACCGGGTATTTACTTTCAAGGTTCCCTGGGTCGACGACGAAGGAGAGGTACATGTAAACCTGGGATACAGGGTCCAGTTTAACAATGCTATCGGTCCCTACAAGGGAGGACTGAGGTTTCACCCAAGTGTAAACCTCAGCATCCTAAAGTTTCTGGGCTTCGAGCAGATATTTAAGAATGCCCTTACTACGTTACCTATGGGAGGCGGCAAAGGAGGTTCCGATTTTAATCCAAAGGGAAAATCAGATGCCGAAATAATGAGATTCTGCCAGTCTTTCATGCTTGAACTCTGGAATTATATCGGCCCCGAGACTGATGTGCCTGCAGGGGATATTGGAGTTGGTGGCCGGGAAATAGGATATCTTTTCGGTATGTACAAGAAACTGGCAAGGGAACATTCCGGCGTACTCACAGGAAAGGGTATCAACTGGGGAGGTTCACTTATCCGGCCTGAAGCCACAGGGTTCGGATGTGTTTATTTCGCCAAGGAGATGCTTGCAACAAAGGGCGAAACATTTAAAGGTAAAAGAGTTGCCATATCCGGATTTGGAAATGTTGCCTGGGGTGCAGCCATGAAGGTAACCGAACTGGGCGGAAAAGTCGTAACCCTCTCCGGTCCCGACGGATACATTTATGATCCCGACGGCGTATCAGGAAAGAAAATAAACTATATGCTTGAACTGAGGGCTACCAATGAAGATATTGTTAAACCTTATTCATATGAATTTCCGGGAGTTGAATTCCATGCAGGCAAGCACCCATGGGAAGTTAAGGTGGATATAGCTCTTCCATGTGCAACGCAGAATGAGCTCAATGCTGAAGATGCTGAACACCTGATAAGCAATGGTTGCATCTGTATTTGCGAAGGAGCCAATATGCCATGCACTCCTGAAGCAATTGATGTGATCCAGAAAAACAAACTGCTGTTTGCCCCGGGTAAGGCTGCGAATGCAGGTGGTGTTGCTACGTCGGGACTTGAGATGACACAGAATTCAATGAAGCTCAGTTGGGGGAAACAGGAAGTTGATGCACGCCTTCATGAGATCATGTCGAACATACACCATGCCTGCGTCGATCATGGTACCCTTGACGACGGGTATGTCGATTATGTTAAGGGAGCCAACATTGCCGGTTTCCTTAAAGTCGCCAATGCCATGCTCGATATGGGGATCTAGAATTTATCCCCGGGATCCGGGGTGGGGAATTTGTATTCGGTAATCAGTAAACAGTGGGTATGACTATTTGTTCCCCTATTGGGAGTGGGGCTAGCTATGCCGGCCGAAACCCCCGATAGCCCGGGACTAAGGTTGCTGGTTGCTGGTTGCTGGTTGCTGGTTGCTGGTTGCTGGTTAGACCTTTTCCCCCGTTCGTCTTTCGCCGTTGGCCGTTAGCCTTAATCCAACATTCCTGAATTCCATTTTTCTTCATATATTTATATGTCTCATTACAGCTGCATTATGGACAATGATGAACTCATTTGCCGGATTGCCCTTGGTAACCTGCCCTCGGTCGGGGATATCAGTGCCCGGAAACTGGTTGAACATTTCGGGAGTGCGGGTAATATTTTCAGGCAATCATACAGCAACCTGGTATCAATATCAGGTATAGGTCCCAGAATGGCCAGGAGCATTACCGATAAGGAAAAAATCGACAAGGCATCAAAAGAGCTTGAATTTATCAGGAAGCATCATATAAAATATTCTTTCTACACCGACGGCGATTATCCTGCAAGGTTAAATGAATGCCCCGATTCACCGGTCATTATATATTATATAGGTAATCTGTGCAACAAGGCTGAAAAGATCCTCAGCGTTGTCGGGACAAGAAATATCACCAGGCGCGGGAAGGAACTGACCGGCCGGATCATTTCTGAGCTTGCCGGCAGCTACCCGGGAATTGTAATAGTAAGCGGACTTGCTTACGGGGTGGATATCTGCGCACACAGGGCTGCTCTTGAGAACGAGATCCCGACAGTCGGGATCATGGCCCACGGTTTCAGCACTATCTATCCTTCGGCCCACAGGGATGTTGCCCGTCAAATGGTTGAAAAAGGTGCGCTGATAACCGACTTTGTATCCGGCACTCAACCAGAAAGAAACAATTTCCTGAAGAGGAACAGGATTATCGCCGGATACTCAGATGCCACCCTCGTAATTGAATCGGGAATAAAGGGAGGTGCAATGGTTACAGCCGATATTGCAGCCTCATATAATCGCGACATTTTTGCCATACCCGGCTCTCCGGGAGAAAAATATTCATCGGGGTGCAATCTGCTCATCAAATCCCAGAAAGCCACTCTGGCAGAATGTGCAAAGGACATCGGCTATTTTATGAACTGGACCGATAATCAAAACAGTGCTGAATTTCAGAAAAAGATAGAGTTCGATCTTGCCGGAATTGAAAAGGACATTGTTGACCTGCTGTCAGAATCTGGTGAGCTTTCACTCGAACTGATCAGCAATTTCCTGGAACGACCTGCTCACCAGCTATCGGCTGTTCTTGTACGCCTTGAATTTGCCGGATTGATAAAGAACATACCAGGTAACAGGTATGCAATTTCAACAGCAAAAAATCTCTCCTGAGAACTATGATAAAAATCATACCGGATGGCATGTTGTAAAGCACCAGTATTTTTTATATTTGTTTGTAAATCTGCTAATTATAATTGATGTGGAAAATTGAGGCGTTTTTAGTCTCACAGGCTGATAACTATCTTTTTTTTTTAATACCGGCTTTTTATACTTTTAGACTTTCTAATTGCAAAAAAATTATAACAAAAACCAAACACAAAAATTATGGATCCTAGAGTAGAACGATTCATGGCTGCTGTCAAAGCAAAGAATCCGGGCGAAAATGAATTTCACCAGGCTGTGCAGGAAGTGGCCGAATCCCTGATTCCCTTCATTGAGGAGAATCCCAAATACAAGCATGCTAAAATTCTGGAAAGGATAGCAGAACCTGAAAGAGTAATCCTGTTTCGCATCCCATGGCTGGATGACAAGGGTGAAATACAGATAAACAAGGGATACAGGATTGAAATGAACAGTGCCATCGGACCATATAAAGGCGGTCTGAGGTTCCACCCTACCGTAAACCTTGGTGTACTGAAATTTCTTGCATTCGAACAGGTATTCAAGAACAGTCTTACAACACTTCCCATGGGAGGTGGTAAAGGAGGATCAGATTTTGATCCCAAGGGAAAATCTGATAATGAAGTGATGAGGTTCTGCCAGAGTTTCATGACCGAGATGAGCCGGCACATTGGTCCCAACACAGATGTACCTGCAGGCGATATCGGAGTAGGTGGACGTGAAATAGGATTCCTGTTCGGTCAGTATAAAAGACTGAGAAATGAATTCACCGGTGTCCTTACAGGCAAGGGAATAGAATGGGGCGGTTCGCTGATACGTCCTGAGGCCACAGGGTATGGGGCAACCTATTTTGCTGAAGAGATGCTTAAAACAAGAGGCGACTCACTCAAAGGAAAAATTGTTACAATTTCAGGCTCAGGTAACGTAGCCCAGTATGCATGTGAAAAAGTTACCCAGCTTGGCGGAAAAGTTGTAACACTGTCTGATTCTGGAGGTTATATTTATGACCCGGCCGGTATCAATAAGGAAAAGCTGGCGTATGTTATGGATCTTAAGAATGTCAGGAGAGGACGCATTAAGGAATATGCTGATAAATACGGGGTTGAATTCCACGAAGGCCAGAGGCCATGGGGTGTCAAATGTGATGTTGCAATGCCAAATGCCACCCAGAATGAGATTAACGAGGAAGAAGCAAAAACACTTGTTAAGAATGGCTGCTACTGTGTTTCAGAGGGAGCCAATATGCCTTCCACACCCGAAGCTATTGAGGTATACCTTAAAGAAAAGATACTTTACGGACCGGGGAAAGCAGCAAATGCAGGCGGAGTAGCCGTTTCCGGTCTTGAGATGACCCAGAACTCCATGAGACTTTCATGGACAAGGGAAGAGGTTGATGCCAAACTTCATGGTATAATGTCAAGTATACATGCAACATGCGTGAAATACGGGACCAAGGAGGATGGTCATATCAATTACGTTGACGGAGCTAACATTGGAGGTTTCATCAAGGTTGCAGATGCAATGCTTGCACAGGGTGTTGTATAACGAGCCTTTTCTTCATAATGATAAGGGGCAACCGATTGCCCCTTTTTTTGTAATTTTACTTACTATTTATCGAGCCAGATGAAGTTCGCAGACACCCATTCACACCTCTATTTGCCGGAATTCGATCCCGACAGGGCAAATGTTGTGGCAAATGCTTTAAAGGCCGGTGTCGAAAAGATACTGCTTCCGAATATTGATATCTCATCTGTTGAGCCGATGCTGAAAATGACTAGAGATTTTCCTGGTATCTGTTATGCAATGACAGGCCTTCACCCGACTTCCGTAAGGGAAGATTTCGCCAGCCAGATAGGAACGCTCGCGGATATTGCCGAAAAAGAGAATATAATAGCTATCGGGGAGATCGGGATCGATCTGTACTGGGATAAGACCTTTAAAAATGAGCAGATGGAGGCACTGCGGATGCAGATAAACCTGGCCATCGAAAAGCAGCTACCTGTAGTGATCCACTGCAGGGAATCGTTCAATGAGATATTTGAAGTACTCGAGGAGTTCCGTGGGAAACAGCCGGCAGGTGTTTTTCATGCATTCTCAGGGTCAGTCGAACAGGCACAAAAAATAATCAGTGAAGGATTTTACCTGGGAATCGGAGGAATAGTTACATTCAAAAATTCGGGGCTCGCCAGCGTTATCGGAGAAACCGGTCCGGAAAAACTCCTTCTGGAGACCGATTCTCCATTCCTTGCACCCACTCCGAACAGGGGAAAAAGAAATGAGAGTGCATATATCCCTATTATTGCCGGTAAGATAGCCTCAGCAACCGGTCTTTCTACCGGCGAAATCGCTTCGATAACAACCCGCAATGCAATGAAACTTTTTAACCTTAACACTTAAACAATTGTCCAGGGAAAACTCATCCATACTCATCATCTATACCGGCGGCACCATTGGCATGGTACACGAACCGTCGACAGGTACACTAGTGCCCTTCAATTTTGAACACATTAAAATGCAGGTGCCCGAAATAACAAGGCTGGCAGGAATTATCAGAACGATCACTTTCGACCCGCTGATCGATTCATCAGAAGTTACTCCTGAGAACTGGATTGAAATAGCAACCATCATCGAGGAAAATTATCAAATGTATGATGGTTTCGTGGTATTGCATGGCACAGATACTATGGCCTACACTGCCTCTGCTCTCAGCTTTATGCTCCGGCACCTTGAAAAGCCGGTGATCTTCACCGGATCACAATTGCCCATTGGATTAGTAAGAACCGACGGGAGGGAAAACCTGATTACGGCAATAGAGATAGCAGGGTCAAAAAGCAATGGCAAGGCTTTAGTCCCTGAGGTATGTATATATTTCGAGAACAACCTGTTCAGAGGTAACAGAACAACCAAGCAGAATACCGAACAGTTCAACGCTTTCGGATCTCCGAATTTTCCGGTACTTGCAGAGGCAGGAATAGATATCAGGTATAACAGCAGTAATATTCTGTATCCAACTGTACGCAAACACTTTGAGGTAAGGAAATCACTCGAAACCAATGTTGCGATCCTCAAGCTGTTTCCAGGGATCACAGAAAAAACAGTAGCGGCAATATCGGGTATTTCCGGTCTGAAGGGTCTTATATTGGAGAGTTTTGGTGCCGGAAATGCGCCCACCTCACAATGGTTCCTCGAAAAACTGTCACTCTTTATTAAAAACGGAGGAATTGTGCTGAATATAACCCAGTGCCCAAAAGGTGTAATTATGCCTGACCTGTATGAAACAGGACGAAAATTATCGGAGATAGGAGTAATAAACGGTGGCGACATGACAACGGAAGCTGCTGTTACAAAACTTATGTTTCTGTTTGGTAATTACGATGATAGGGATAAAATTGAAAAAATGTTAAAAAGTCCTCTTAGAGGAGAAATAACTGTGTAGCATGTTTTTTTTTACATTTTTTTCGTATTTTGGACCGCCGAAAAATTCTTTGAAACAGTGATAGAACCCATGGGGTAGAATGAATGGAGAGATGCAGGAGTGGCTTAACTGGCACGCCTGGAAAGCGTGTGTACCCCAAAAGGGTACCGGGGGTTCGAATCCCCCTCTCTCCGCATTAGAAATGTATATATAATTATTACAGATTAATATTGCCGGAGAAAGGGAAATAAAGCCAGGTTGTAAACGCTGGATCAGCAGTAGTACACTCAAAACGGGAAAGTTTTATGTGTTCATATTGCTAACTCTATCGGTTTGTGGATTAATCCCTTAAAAAAAAATTATAAATTTGCGGAATATTGTTTAAACTTTGAATACGAAAACTAAAAAACGAACCATGAAAAAACTATTTGCATTTGTTGCTGTGTTTGGGATGCTTTTATTCGGAGCATCTGTTAATTCTTTTGCTCAGAATGACCCACAGGATACAGCTACTATTGGACAGGACACATCAGTTGCTGCACAGACGATGCAGAGTACTACACCTGTTCAGAATGAAGCTGTTATTGATGTTCAGGAAGAGGGTGGAAGTCAACTCCACAAACAGATCAAGATCAAATTTGTGGAAGGTGGTGCCCAGTTTATGGGTTCTATTCTCCTTGCACTTATCCTTGGTCTTGCCATCGCAATCGAAAGGATCATTTATCTTAACCTTGCCACTACAAATACCGACAAGCTGCTGAAGAAGGTCGAGGAAGCTCTCGATAACGGCGGGGTCGAGGCAGCAAAGGAAGTTTGCCGCAATACACGTGGTCCGGTTGCCAGCATATTCTACCAGGGTCTCGACAGGGCCGATGAAGGTATTGAAATGGCTGAAAAATCAGTTATTGCATACGGTGGTGTACAAATGGGACTGCTTGAGAAAAACCTCTCATGGATATCACTATTTATAGCACTGGCACCTATGTTAGGATTCATGGGTACAGTTATCGGGATGATCGACGCTTTCGACAAGATCGAGGTTGCAGGTAACGTATCTGCAGGTCTTGTTGCCGGTGGTATTAAGATCGCCCTTATCACAACCGTTTCCGGTCTTATTGTCGCTATCATTCTCCAGGTATTCTATAACTATATTTTGTCAAGGGTTGATGCTATCACCAACCAGATGGAAGATGCTTCTATCTCTCTTATAGATATCCTGGTTAAACATAATCTTAAAAAGTAACTGATATGTCCAATTTTACAAGTAAGATCTTACAATACCTCACCTGGATATTGATGGGGGTTACTGTTGTATTTGCCGTTCTCTTTTATTTTGGCAAATTGGTGCCCGACACAGTTGATACCAGGCTGGAGGAACCGATGATCACTGAAACTTTCCTTCTTTGGGCATATATTCTTTTCTTCGCAACTGCCGGTATTACCGTGCTCTTTTCACTGATTAACTTTATTATTAACCCGAAAGGTGCAAAGAAAAGTCTTGTTGCTCTTGTCGCAGCAGTAATAGTTATTGTGGTAGCTTACCTGCTGTCAGACGACACAGTGCTCAATATGCCATTCTATGAAGGAAGGGATAACGTTCCGACAACATTGAAACTGGTAGACACAGGCCTGTTTACAGCCTATATACTGGCTGGTGTAGCTATCCTGTCAATAGTCTATACAGCTGTTTCAAGATTATTTAAGTAGAACAAAATTCCCGATCAGGGATAAAATGAATTAATATGGCAAAAAGGGAATTACAGGAAATCAATGCCGGGTCAATGGCTGATATTGCTTTCCTTCTGCTTATCTTCTTCCTGGTTACAACCACCATGGACTCCGATACCGGTCTCATGCGTAACCTCCCGCCTATTCAGGAGGATACAAATGAGAAACCGCCTGAGATCAATCAGAGGAATATCCTGGAAGTACTTGTAAACAAAGATAATGTTCTGCTTGTTGAAGGAGAGATTACCGACCTGTCCGACCTCAGGTCCATTGCAAAGGAATTTATTGCAAACCCGAACGAGGATCCCGATCTTCCCGAAATGACCGACAAGGAAGTGCCGTTCTTTGGGATGGTGAGGGTACCCAAAAATGCCGTGATATCGATACAGAACGACCTCGGTACCAGTTACGGGGTTTATATCGCGGTGCAGAACGAGCTCCTTGCTGCAAGGGATGAGCTGAGGGATGAATTGGCGACGGCGAGGTTCGGGATGGCTTACGATGATCTCGACGAGGATAGGGCAGCCGCAATAGATGAGTATTACAAAGTGCCTATCTCGGAAGCAGAACCTAAAAAGATAGGAGGGAATTAATATGTCAAAGTTTAAAAGAAGTACCGGTAAAGGAGGCGTTGGTAAAATTAACACGGCTTCACTGCCAGACGTAGTATTCATGCTCCTTTTCTTCTTTATGACAACAACTGTCATGAGAGAGGTTGAGCTTATGATCGATGTTTCTGTTCCTCAGGCCACGCAGGGTAAAAAACTGGAGAAGAAATCCCTAGCCAGTTTCATCTATATTGGTGAACCCATACCAACGCTGAGGGCAACATTCGGATCTGAACCAAAAATACAGCTAAACGATGCATTCAAAGAGGTGAATGATATCAGGGACTTTATCGCCCAGGAAAGAGAACAACTTGATGAAGCAGACAAGTCGAAAATGCTTGTCTCGCTTAAGATCGACAAGGATACCAAAATGGGTATTGTGGTCGACACAAAGGAGGCTCTCCGTAAGGCAAATGCCCTGAAGATCATGTACGCCAATACAAACGTCGACAAGATCAGGAACGTCCAGTAACCTGTCGACATCAATAATATGTGGTCCGGCCTGATCCCGTATAACACCGGGTGATCGCCGGACCTCTTTGTTTATGGACAATTATGATGAAATAGTTCTGCCATTCAGCTTTAACATGCTGAAGCATCACATGGGATACATCCACCGGTTTGTCATTTCTGCAGGAAAGGATAAAGAGAACCGGCTCCCTGAAATAATCAGGGAGATAAAAAGGGTGGGATCGTCGGTCACCGATATCTATTCGGGCAGCCTGAGTCCTTTCGATATAACCACCGAAGCAAAGGAAATAATTTCATCATATGGAATACATTCAAGGGATGAATTCATTGCCTGTACAGGAAAAGGAAGAAGCGACCACAGCATTATTACTCTCAGCGATAAGTCTTCATGGATCATAAAACCACTGGCCGGTCACGAACGCTATATACATATTTTCCCCTCAAGAGGATCTCTTTTTACTACCAGGGAAAAAGGCAACAGTGTAAAAACCACAATATTATTGTCGCTGTTTGGGCTCGACAGGAACTGCACACTGCAACAGCTCAACGAAATAAGAAAGCTGGCAGGTCTTCCCCCGGTCAGGTCCCTGGGCGAGTCCTAATCGATCTTCAGGTTCCTGGTTTCTGGTTTCATGTTCAATATTAACTCCAACACTCCCTGCCTGCCGGTCTCGGGCGGCCAAAGCCTCTGGCGACGGCACTCAGGCAGGCATTACTCCATTACATTGTCAAGTCTCTACGCTATTCCTCAACGCCCTATGCTCTGAGCCCTGCGCTATCTCTTCGCTCTCTGCTCTACGCTTCTTCATCTAAAACCTGTAAAGGTATGAGCACTTGAAAAAGAAACCCCTGTTGGTTTCCAGGAATGAGTCGTCATGAACGTAGTCGCTGCCATCCCACATTATTTTCTCGTAAATAGATCCGTAACCCAGGTAAACAACCGTCCCGGGAATATATGTAAACGAGGCCAGGAAATCGGAAAGAAGGGTGTCATAAAAACTGTTGTACTCGGCAATACCCCTGACGAAAAAGTATTTGTTCATCTGGAATGTCACCTTGCTCCTGAATATCGAATAATCATATTCCTTTGCTCCGTCGCTCTCCCTGAAGAAATCACTGTATCTGTATGTCAGGTCAAAATGCAGCTTCTCGAAAGGTTTGTAGTTTACCATTGTTACCAGGCTGTTTGCCGTTCCCTGATACGGACTTACCACATATCTGACAGCCCCCAGATTCCTGTAAAGTGTCGCGAAAGTGAATTTGCTGCCTGCCTGAGTGCTGAACAGTGCCTGAATGCCCCCGGTCCTGAACCTCTCACCCAGGAATGTCTCGGTTGAATATTGGGCTTTAACCTTGATATAGGTTGATCCCCTGAAGAATATCCAGGCTGCAAGGTGATCCATTGTCTCCCACATATTGTATTCAATATCCCTTATCTGCTTCGAAAAAAGCTCCACATCAATTCTTTGTATCAGCTCAGCCCGGGGATATAGCTTGGGCTTCACCAGTATCTTGAAATAATCAATACCTGTTCTGGTTATAAACCCCGGATCGGAAATAAACGATGTACCTATGCTCTTCCCTCCTGCCGACCAATACATATTCCTGTTATCGGAATTGTATTCAAGTGAAGCCATATATCCTGTAGAACCTTTCAGGGAAGGATCATAGGAAGTACTGCTTATTACGGCATTATATTCAAGTTTGCTGCTTTCACCTGTTCTGATCTGACCGTCGATACCACCCACCCTGTTAAACAGAGTATCCATTTCCCGGCCGGTATATATCATCCCTATATAACTGTCATTCGACAGGCTGTACTTCAGTCTGGCAACAGGGAAATGAGCCTTCCCCGCTATCTCATTGGTGTTTGCTCCCGGAACCCTGTCAATCGCATACAGTGTTGCAAGTGAAAGTCTGTCTCCCAGTTTACCTGACACCTTTATACCGGCATACGGATCTGTTATTGTACGGCTATGCATCAGTGTTCTCACAGGGTCGTGTTCATCAGCCTGCGTTGCTGCAAAATTGAATATATCGCTTCCCTCAAGAAAGAATGGTCTCTTCTCTGAATAGAATATATCATGACGCAGGTTAACATCGATCTCCCCTGCATCAGCCTCAACCTGGCTGAAATCAGGGTTCACTGTTGCATCCAGAATGAGCTGAGAAGTGATCCCGTACTTGGCCGTCATGCTCAGTTCAGGAGTGCGCTCTTCCACTTTCATGCTTCCATCCTGTTGCACATTCCTGGCCGTATAGGTAAACGCCGGAAGTAGTTCCAGAAGCTTATAGTGTTTAAGACCACTATATATGATCGGTTGCATCTGGGTAAGGAATGCATATCCCTTGTCGGGATCCATCTCCGGGTACGAACCATGAAGGGC
>JBJKPH010000237.1:0-4066 GCA_046706585.1 Bacteroidales bacterium
ATCTTCAAGTCGTATGGGTTGTGAGTCGGTGTCAGGGTACATCCTGTCCTTGCCTGGGAGAACCCTCTCAAAAACTGTTGTCCCGTCGGGAAGTGATTTTCTTGTTTCGTTCGGCACAGTTTCATATGCCATTTCCACTCTTTCAATGACTGTCTCGATCGCGGTAGCAATATCTTCATCCGGGCCCCAGAGAATTAGCTGGGCATCACCTTTACCTGCATAAAGGAATTCCTTTATCCTGTCCCATACTGAATTGTCTGTTTGTGATCTGAACTCCTCCGAGTGGGTCATGTTCGGTTTCTCAATACATGCTATGATCTTCAGCCTGTCGGATATTTCATCTGCAAAGACTTTACCGGGTTGCGTAAAATGTGAAAGGATGCCTTCGAAGAATGGTATATTCATCGCTATCACCCTGTAATCTTTATCAAGAGCTTCCCTTACGGGACCGGAAATAAGTTCGGTATGCCTGAGAGTTATCTCCCTGGATACAGGTAATATGTTCCTGCCGTTTATCTTCCTTTCATTAAGAACCGACCTTATATTCAGCAGTGCATACTGCCTGAAGGCTTCATTGTGAGAAAGAAGCGGGATCCATTTATTGTGTGATACACCTTTAATCTCAACCCGTGTACCTCCCTCACAACTAACGTTAACATCCTCCCTGCCTGATCCTATACCTGTCCTTACCTTTCCGGTACTTCTGTTCAGGAACCTTATGTAATCGGCAGCTTCTTCCAGTTCCCATGGAGTAAGCATATCGGGGTAGGTCACCGTTTCAATAAGGGGCATTCCCAACCGGTCGGTCTTAAAGATCCTTTTATGTCCGATATCGGATATTTCCCTGCATGAGTCCTCCTCGATGCTCAACTGTATAAGCCTTACTTTCTTATTACTCAGCTCTATCGATCCTTCCACACCCAGTATCGCAGTACGCTGGAAACCTGTCGGTATACTCCCGTCGAGATATTGTTTCCTGGTGATATGTATCTCCCCTACGATATTAAATTTAGAGAGCAGTGATATTTCAAGTGCAATCTCCAGTGCCTGCCTGTCGACAGGGAATGGAGGTGTGTCGTCGACTTCGTATGTACAGGCAGTATTATTGTTTATTCTGTAGGTTATCTCTTTTCTCGTTTTGAATTCCATAAGTGCCGTGCCGTCATATTCACCAAGTTCACTTAATGTGGGGCGCATATGCCTTATTACTTCAGCATCATATTCATTGTCATCCTGGTATATGCCGGACGGGCATCTGCAAAACAGTTTACCTGATGTCAGTAATTGCTGGTGTACCTCAAGTCCCGACTTAAAACCTATCCTCCTGTAGTCGTTCTCCGAAGCATCCCTGAGCTTTACATAACCTATTGCTTTCAGGGTGTTCTGATAATTCTTTTTTGGATCAAAACGCCTCATAAAAATGTTATTTCATGTGCCAAAATAGATAAGAGAAATTACATATCAAACTTGAGCGGCCGCAGGGGATTTTGGAAAATTATCGGATTTATATCCGGTGTCTGTTTTTATAACGATTCTATAAAATATTAACAGCAGGTGGATATAAAATTAAAACCAAAACGAGGTAAAAAAAAAATTGCAGGATTTCGTTTTTTTTTTAGTCGAACCTGATTGCCCTTACCGGAGTGATCCTTGATATAAGTTGCGAAGGGATGAGTAGCATAAGGATAATAATAATTATCGTTGAAAGGTTAAGGATAACCAGATGAATGAGATTCAGGTTAACAGGTACCGTGGTAAGGTAATAGGAAGAGGGGTCGAGACTGATAATACTGAATTTCAACTGGAGCAGTGCCAGTCCGATGCCCAGCAGGTTACCCCATACAAGGCCCATTGCAGTAAGGTAGACAGCCTGGTACAGGAATATTTTCCTAATAAGCCGGTTGTCGGAGCCAAGTGCTTTCAGTATTCCTATCATATTTGTCTTTTCAAGTATCAGGATAAGAAGACCTGATATCATGGTAAAGCCGGCAACAAGTATCATCAGGGCAAGTATCACAATAACATTGGTATCCTGGAAATTCAGCCAGTCAAATATCTGGGGGTATTTAACCCGTATGTTGGTAACCTTGAGCTGTTCCTGGTCCTGTGAAATATTATATCCGATAGCATCCCTGACCGCAAAGGTCATAAAATCGATATCCTTAAAATTATCTATCAGTATCTCGAAACCGCTCACCTGATCCTGTGTCCATCCGTTCAGTCTCCGTATATGGTTTATGTCGCACATTACAAATATCTTGTCCATCTCTTCAATGCTCGTTTCGTAGATGCCTTCAATGGTAAACATCCTTGACCTTACCCTTGAGCCTGAAGGGTCCTGCACAAAGTACATGGCAAATGAATCATGCAGTTTAAAGCTGAGCATTTCACAGAGTTTTCGGGATATTATCACTCCGTCTGATCTGGCCGTATCGCTTAATGAAAGCACATCGCCCTCAACCATGTTCTTTTTGAAAAAACTCCAGTCATAATCAGGACCGACACCTTTAAGGACCACGCCCTGTATATTATCCCTGGTCTTTATTATCCCGGCCTTGGTGCCGAAGACCTGTACGTGCCTGATCCCGTGAATATTATCGAGCTTCTCCAAAAATGGCTGATCGGATGATATTGGAACTGTTTCGTATGAATAGTTGGAATCAAAATTAAGGACCTGGATATGCCCTCCGAACCCGACAACTTTGTTGCGGATCTCCTGTTTGAATCCTGTAAGTATGGATATGGCCAGGATCATTACAGCAAGCCCCAGTGCAATGGCAATTATCGCTATTACATTTATCGGCCTGGAGAATGTTGTGCCCTGTCTCCTTTCCCTTATCAGCCGCCGGGATATGAATAGTCCTGTTCGCATAGGGGTCATTTGAATCCAAAAATAGTAATTTCTTCTATGAGTAGAGGCCGGTTTTTAGGCTTAAGGGTTGAGATAAACAAAACTTTGGATTAGATTTGATGGAATTTGTGTTTTTTATGAAGACCCCGCTGATAATAACAGTCTTGTTTCTTTTCTGCACTTCTGCCCTTTATTCACAGGCAGGTAGTGACGATCCACGGCCGGCCTCATTTTCCACCGGCAGCTATTTTCCTCTTCTCAAAGGGAAAAGGGCAGGAGTGGTTGTCAATCAAACCTCGATGGTAGGAAGGACACACCTGGTAGACACACTTCTTTCCTCAGGAATAGAGATTACCCGCATTTTTACACCCGAGCATGGATACCGGGGCACTACTGAGGCAGGTGAGATCATTTCAGACGGCAAAGACCCTTCTACGGGCATCAGTATTGTCAGTCTGTATGGCAGGACAAGGAAACCCTCCTCAGCGGATCTTGATGGAACCGATATAATGTTGTTTGATATACAGGATGTCGGAGTAAGATTTTACACATATATATCAACCCTCGAACTGGTTATGGAGGCATGTGCCGGGAACGGTGTACCACTTGTGCTCCTGGACAGGCCTGACCCGAACGGTTTTTACATTGACGGACCGATCCTTGATACTGCTTACAGGTCATTCGTGGGTATGCAAAGGATACCTGTTGTATACGGTATGACAATTGGTGAATATGCACTCATGCTTAATGGGGAGGGGTGGCTGGCAGACGGGATCAGGTGCGATCTGAAAGTGATACCCTGTACCGGATATACACACGATTCATTTTACAGTCTGCCGGTTGCACCTTCGCCAAACCTGCCCAATGATCTTTCGGTTTATCTTTATCCGTCACTGTGTCTTTTTGAAGGAACCGTGATCTCTGTCGGGAGGGGGACCTCTTTCCCCTTCCAGGTATACGGGCATCCCGATCTGCAGGGGAATGATTTTTCATTTATTCCTCAATCTGTTGCTGCTGCTTCTGATCCTCCCCTAAAAGGGATTGTTTGCCGGGGCTATGATCTTAGAGACTATCCTTTAGACAGGGAGAAGCCTGAAGGGAGAATAAACCTTGGGTGGTTGATAAGTGCCTACAGGGATTTCCCTGACAAGAATAATTTCTTTAACAGCTACTGTAATACCCTGGCGGGAAATTCTCTACTGAAAGAGCAGATCA
>JBJKPH010000238.1:0-9353 GCA_046706585.1 Bacteroidales bacterium
CACCGGGTTACCACCAAATGTTGTAATATGTCCGAGCACGGGATTATGTGAAAGAGTGATCATAACCTCCCTGTTTGCGATGAATGCACCCAGCGGCAGCCCCCCTCCCAGAGCTTTTGCAAGTAAAAGTATATCGGGTACGACTGAGTATCTGTCAATAGCAAACAATTCACCCGTCCGGCCAAACCCTGTCTGTATCTCATCGAATACCAGCAGAGCGCCTGTTTTGTCGCACCTTTCACGTACCGCATGTAAAAATCCTTCTTCAGGGAGAATTATTCCCGCTTCACCCTGTACCGGCTCAATTATTACAGCAGAAGTCTTTTCATCTATCTCCGTCAGGGTATCAAAATTATTGAAATCAATTATATAAGTATCGGGCAGCAGGGGTCTGTACCGGGTTTTAAACTGCTCGTCACCCTGAATGCTCAGTGCGCCGTGTGTACTGCCATGATATGATTTAGAGAAAGAGACAAGCTTGCTCCTCCCGTTGTACCTTTTTGCCAGCTTTAAAGCGCCCTCAACAGCTTCGCTGCCTGAATTTACGAAGTATACCGAATCCAGTTTATCAGGGATATATTCCTTCAGCATACCTGCAAACCTTACCTGCGGGCTCTGCACCAGTTCACCATATACCATCAGGTGCATATACTTTCCGGCCTGTTCGGTTACTGCCCTGACAACATCCGGATTACCATGTCCCACATTGCTCACAGCTACGCCAGAGACAATATCAATATACCGTTTACCGTCAAGAGCGGTCAGCCACACACCTTCAGCGGATGATATCTCTATCAATAGCGGACCCGGGGATGTTTGGGCAAGGTTTCTCAGGAAAAGTTCTTTCTCAGACACAATTAAACCTTTATTACCTCAACATAACATTTATTTCCTTCAGTAATTGTTCTCTGAATGATTTTCCGATAGGAATATTTGGCATTTCATTGTAATTGCCAATCTCGAGCAGGTTTTCCCTGATCATGTTAATCCTTGTCTTATTAACAATGTACGATCTGTGCACTCTTACGAAAAGCGACGATGGAAGCTGTTGCCCGATTGCCTTCATAGTAAAATGAATAGTGAATTTCTCCTTGTCGGTATGCACTACCACATAGTTTTCAAGAGCTTCAACGAGCACAATATCTATAAGCTTTATCCTGACAAGAGTCTGTCCTTTCTTGATGAATGTCTCCTGCTGTCCCAGTTTATCATTTGAAACCTTGTTCTGCACTCTTATCACCTTATCGACAGCCTTACAGAACCTAGCATAGGATACAGGTTTAATTAAATAGTCGATCACATCGAATTCGTATGCCTTGGTAGCAAATTTATCAGAGTTTGTCACCATAATAATTGAGGGTGGCTTTTCCAGGCTCCCGATAAAATCAAAGCCATCCATCTCGGGCATATCGATATCCAGGAAGATAAGTTCCACGTCTGAACGGTGCATCATTTCGTTTCGTGCCTCCACGGCGCTGTAAAACACACCCACAAGAGTGAGAAAAGATGATCTCTCCACAAGCTGTGAGAGCACCTTACACGAAAGCTGGTCATCATCAACTACGATGCAGTTCATAGGTTTTTTCTTTGGAAGACATTCCCCGTTTTCAAAAATATAAAAAAAAATCAGAAACCAATTGAGGTGCTACAACATCTTGAGAAATTGTTTTTCAAGTCTGGCTGAGTTTTTAATACTCTTCTTCAGCCATTTTAGCTTCACATCAGATGCCTCGGAGGGTGAAAGGTGCCAATTGATCTTACTTTTCCTTAGTTTCAGGACCAAATGGTGTATAATGATTGCAGCGGAGACCGATATATTGAAACTTCCTGTAAATCCGTGCATGGGAATATAGAGTGATTCATCGGCATTATTAATTGCCTCCTCTGAAAGGCCTTTCAGTTCAGTTCCGAAGACAAGTGCCACCTTTCCCTTTTCCAGATCAAATTCATCGAGAGTCTTCGATTGCCTGTCGGGCACTGTGGCAACGATCCTGTATCCCTCCTTCCTGAGATGGTTGTATGCCCTTATGGTATTATTTCCTTTTGAGTAGTAATGATTTATTGTAAGCCATTTATCCGAACCGAGAGCCACATCACGGCTAACCCTGAACCTGTTACTGTTTTCAATTACATGGACATCCTGGATCCCGAATCCGTCGCAACTTCTCATCACGGCACTTGCATTTTGCGGCTGGAAAATATCTTCAAGGACAATAGTAATATATCTTGTTCTCCCGGCCAGGATCCTGTTTAAGGTCTCCACCCGTCTTTCCATTGCAAACTGCTCGAGATATTCTATCAGGGCATCCTGGTCGGTCATGGCTGGATAATATAAAAAAGGGGGTGCAACCCACCCCCTGTTCAACTGAAAATAAGTTTCTTAGAGCCCTTTGCTGAGGCCGGGTGCAGCTTTGAACTTAACTACCTTCTTTGCAGGAACGTTGAGTTTAGCTCCTGTCTGAGGGTTACGAACAACCCTTGCGCTCCTGGTATCAACCTTGAAAGTACCCATACCCGGGAGCTGAATTCTTTGGCCCTTCTTCATTGCTGAACCAAAAGCATCTACAAATGAATTAAGAGCATTGTTTGCATCCTTCTGTGAAAGACCAGCTTTGTCAGCAATTGCAGTTACTAATTCCTTTTTTGTCATGGTAAATAGTTTTTATGGTTAGTGAATATTTCAGCTATCTGAATACAAATATATTTTTTTTTACGTCAAAAGCAAACTTTTAAGCCCATTTTTCCACTAAATGAGCACATTTTGCCATTAATATATTTCCGATGATTATGAATGATAATAATGTGTAACAAGTAACATATATGATAAAATATTCCGGCGATAATAAATGGAATTACAAAAAATGAAAAAAATATTATCTTTGCGGCGGAGAAATGGCAGAGTGGTCGAATGCGGCGGTCTTGAAAACCGTTGTCCGGGCGACTGGACCGGGGGTTCGAATCCCTCTTTCTCCGCCAGATCATTTGCAGACAAAACCCGCACGGATGTGCGGGTTTTTGCTTTTAAGGCCTGTAGCCCGCGAGAAGCTTGCTTTGGAGTGGATTGCAGGCCTTAAAACAGCCTCTCCCTGAGACTGTCTGCAAATGCTCTGTTGCATCCCCTCCAGGGATCAATTGACCGAAGGGAAATTAATCCCTTAGGAAGATTATAACATCCCCCTTGTACTCCTTAGTCGTACTTTCCCCCTTCGAAGGGTGAACTGTTAGTATAATCATTCCTCTACTGATTACAGATTACCGATCACCGATTATCGTAGAGAAGCGAAGATCCCGCTCCGCGGGACCGATCACCGATCACCGATCACCGCCTCGCTCCGTCTGTACAAATACCAGTAGGCCAGCGGTATAATATAAAGACTGACCAACGTCCCCAGGGTCATTCCACCTATCACCGTCAGGGCAAGAGGTTTTTGCAGTTCAGAACCAATATCTGTTCCGAACATAAAAGGAAGCATGGCAAGTATAGTTGTAAGACTGGTCATTATTATTGGTTTCAGTCTTCTTGCGCCTCCTTCAAATATCGCCTCCTTAAGTTTCATGCCTGACCTCCTCAGGTGATTAATGGTATCTATTTTCAGGATCGAGTCGTTTATTATAATACCAGACATTACAATTATACCTATCATCGACATCAGGTTAACTGTACCGTTAAAGATTCTCAGAAGAACCAGTGCCCCTGCAATGTCAACAGGTATCTCAAGCAGAACGATAAAAGGCAGCATCAGTGACTCAAACTGCGACGCAAGAATGAAGTAGAGCAGCAGAACAGATATCAGAATAATAAACACCATCTCCCTGAAGATCTTCTGTCCCGATATAAGTGATCCCGAGAACCTGACGTTAATATCATCTTCTCCCGACACAACCTCCCTGATACGTGTTACCAGTTTCTCAGGCGAACGAGAAGTGATATTCATACTCAGTGGAACATATTCGCCATACATCCCTCCCCTGATATACTTGAAATCATTTATCCGCTCAACCCTTACCATGTTCCTTACCGGTATCTCTGCGCCACTATTGTTCCTTACCAAGCTCTCTGCAATAATGTTACTGATATACTGCCTGTTCCCGGTAATAACAATAGGCAGGATCGCGTTTGAAGCCCTTAGTTCACCTGCCCTGTTACTGTTAAAGGCAGTTCTTAAGCTGTAGTACAGGTCCTGCGGATTTACATCATACAGCAATAACCTTTCACGATCGACACTCACCATTACTTTTTCGCCTGTCGGAGGCATCTCGGTCATAGCTTCCGGCCATACGGCATCGATCTCTGATCTTATACGACCCACCTTATCCATCGAAGGGATTCTGTCTTCGGAGAGCAGGCTCAGTTGAACAACCAGTCCTGACTCGCCAGCCGAGAATATCTTTTCAAAAACATTTTCCTGCTGCATCACGTTCAGAGAGGCTGCAGGCCATGATTCCTCCACAACAGAAGCGATCATGTTGCGAAGGTCGCCGTACATCGAGTAATCGGTAGTCTTAAGGTATATCCTGGCCTGTGTATATGTCTGGTCATAATCACGGTTAAAGACAAAGTCCTGCTCACCGATAAATTCATTTGACTGCACTACCAATCCACTACAGCGTGAAATTATCTCCATCACCCTGGAAGCATTCTCATTAACATCAATATTTTCATTCCAGTCTATCTGCACCAGCATCTCATCCTGCTTGATTGCCGGCAGTCGCTCCTTCTCCATGCTGGTAAAAAGCCATCCGCCGGCTAACATAATAATTAAACAAACGATCATTATTATGTGCCTGAACCTGAAAACGAACCTCATTCCACCCTCATATCTTTCTTCAAGGTGCCTGAACGATATCCGCCTGACGAAACGGGTAAGTGCTCCCTCCCTGGGATTCCTGTAGAACTGTCTGAAAAGCGTTGGCAAAAGCATTATCGAAACGACAAATGAAACGAAAAGACCAATTGAAATGGCTATTGCCTGGTCGTAGAACAATGCTCCTGCAATACCGCTCAGGAAGATCAGGGGAACAAATACGGCACATGTTGTAAGTATTGATGATAGTAATGGGCGTATAACCTCGTTGGTACCTTTTATACATGATTCGGCAACCGAATCGCCCCTGATCATGTATTGTGTTATATTATCGGTCACGATAATGGAATTGTCGATCATCATACCCACACCCAGGATAAGACCCGAAAGGGATATAATATTCACCGACAGTCCTACCAGATGAAAAAAGAGGATACTTATCAGCACAGACGATGGTATGCTGATACCGATAAGCCAGGGAGAGCGCCCGTCGCTCAGGAAGAAGAACATTACAAGAAATGCTATCGATCCGCCTACAAAGAGACTCAGCCTGAGATTCGACATTGAAAAGTCGAGTATTCTTGTCTGGTCCTGTGATATATCAAATTCAATATCGGGATAATCAATGCTGAAGACCGTTATAAGATCATTCAGGTTCTTTTCAAGGTCTGCCATCCTTGCCGTTGCTTTCTTAACGATAGCCAGTGATAAAGATCGCTTATCCCCGTTCATGTACATACCGGTAAGCCTGCTCTGCCTTACTCCCACATCCGCCACATCCTTTAGCTGTATAAGCCTGTCTCCTGCCATTATATAGATATCAGCCACATCGCTGACCGTTTTCAGGTATGAGCTGAATTCGAGGCTGTACAGGTATTTGCCATCCTTAACCAGAAGGCTCCCGATATTGAGGTTATTCCTGGAAATGGCTGAACGGATATCACTCTCGCTTATACCAAGGCTTATTACTTTCTCCTGGTCCGGCTCAATATATATTTCCTCCTTCACCTGCCCTGTAATATCGGCAATAGCCACTTCAGGCAATTGTTCGATCCTTTTCCTGATAACTGTTTCCGAGAACCTGCTGAGCTGGTTGAATTTTTCTTCCGACTGGTCATCACCGGCAAGGCTCAGGTTAAGAAAGAAAACCGGTATATCGGTAGCACTGGCCTTAATTATCCTGGGTCTTTCAATATCGTTTGGAAGCGAGTTCATGCTTCCGTCTATCTTCTCATTCACCTCCATGAAAGCCATATCGATATCGGTGCCATATTCGAATTTCAGCAGGATCACCGCGCTGCCGTTCCGTGACTCCGATTCAATGTCATCCAGCCCCGGCACCTGTAACAGGTTACGCCTGAGAATACTGATAATTGAGTTCTCAATCTCCCTTGCCGAATTATCCGGTCGTGACACAGCAACTGTGATCTCCGGAATGTCAATATCAGGCATCAGCGATACAGGCAATCTGCCCGATGATATTATGCCCAGCATGATAAAGGCAATAAAACTCATTATTACTGCAACCGGCCGGTGTATCAGGAATCTTACCATGTATTGATTTTTGTTAGTTGCATTTTTAAAATTCTATTCATTAGTAGTATTTAACTGCTCCTTACGCAGGTCCATAAATACCGGAAGGAAGAACAATAATCCGATAATACTGAAAATAAGTCCGCCGGCCGTTCCGGCTGCAAGAGAGAACCAGAAACGCTCATTTTTACCTGCCAGCAGGAACGGGGAAAGTCCTATAATGGTTGACAATACCGTAAGGAAAACAGGGATGATCTTTGCATTATATGCCTTTATATAAAGTTTAAGCTTTGTCAGTGTATTGGTTCTTCTTTTAAGATTATTGTAATCGTTTACTATATACAAAGCCGAATTTACTACCAGTCCTGCCAGGAGCAGCATTGCCGCCAGTACTCCCTCATCAGCCCGTATACTGAAAATATGGAATGTCAGGAACACACCAATGAATGAAAATGGTATCAGGCTTATCACTACCAGCGGCTGGGTAAATGATTCGAGCAGTATGGCACAGATAAAGTACACGATCAGTATCACAAGAAAAATCAGGTAATAATTGCTTTTTTGCTCTCCCCACGAATACCTGTAATACGAACGGTCGGCAGAATATCCCATGGGCAGGATCGATTTTGTCTCTTTAATATTTCTGTCGAGGATTATCGTTCCCAGTTCATAGTTACCAATAAAATCATACATTACCATTAGAACGTACTGCTGGTCTTCCCTTGTTATCCTGTTATCGGTAATATCGCTTTTAATGTCTGAAAAATCCCTTAGCTTTACCGTTGTACCCTGGGGAGTCACCACAGGGCTGTTTACCACCTGCCAATAATCATACTCTTCGCTCTGGCGCGCCTTAATTCTCATCGGGGCCCTGAAATCGTTCACAAAAGGATAGAGTGAAGGAGATACCGATCTTGAATATTTGCTGATCTCTGAATAGGCAAATCCCAGATCGGAGTTATTATTCGCAAGGAACGCGGCATCAAGGCTCAGCCTGTTCCTGGTTACCTTCTTAGAGGCGTACCGTTCGCCTGTACCCATAATATATACCTGCTGAATACGGTCAACCTCAAGAAGCCTTCCCTTAAGGTCTTCGGCATACCCCATAAGTTCATCATAGTTATACCCTTTCATCACTACCGACCATTGCCCGTTAATATAATCACTCCCCACCTGGTTCGAGAATGCCCTGCCAACTCCGGAGACTGTTACATGATATGAGCCAATGCCCATCATAAAATCCTCAATCCTAATCTTTAGTATATACGGGAAAATAGTGTTTTCGGCCTCCCGGTCGAAAGTGATGGTCATGTTTGCCGATTCTTCACTATATATACTTGTTGTGAACATTTCTATTTCATCATAACCGGCCAGCATATTCTCAACTCTTTTGCAGATATCGTTGAGATGCTCAATTGTCAGTCCTTCCTGGCTTCGGCCGATACTTACATTGAGCTTTGTTCTCACCTCTTCGTCCCCGCCGGTGTAATAATAACCGAATGATGATGACAGACGGTCAGCGAACAGTCGCAGGCTTCCACCCAGTACCTTATCGATAACCGGTCTGATATCCTGGTTGAATTTGCGTGCCCCGACAGTCTTGTTATAAAAATTCTGGAACCATGTAAGTTCAGGCTTCTCCTCTGTCGCACCATAATATAACGAATCTTCTTTGACAGGCAGTTTTTCAGGTATCAGGAACAATGGCAGTCCAAATCCCAGAACAACGATAATAACTAAGATAGCCCTGTGTCTTAACCCCATTTTGATATATCGCGAATAGAGCGAACTGATCATCACTATTCGTCTTTTGCGCTTAATCATTCGTGCAGTTGTTTTAACCGGCAGAGGTATTTTATCGAGCAGCGCAGGTATAAAAAACAGGGCTACTGCCAGCGAAACTATAAGGTTGATAATTACGACGGCGGCAAAATCGGCCAGTTTGGCTTTCGATTCTTCATCAAGAAAGAATATCACTGACAGGGCACCAACCGTTGTGAGAGTAGCTGCCATTATTGCCAGAAATACCTGCTTGTTTCCGTGATGACGGAGATGATCGGTCATCACAATCGTATTATCTATAATAATGCCGAATGAGACAGTTATCCCGGCAAGAGAATAGAGATGCAGTTCAAGCCTGAACAGATAGTAGAATATCAGTGCCACCGCCAGGTTAGCCACCAGGCTTATTGTAATTATTGCAAGATACCTTATCTCACGGCTCACTGCGAAGACGAACAAAAGGAGCAGTATCACCGAAGCTACTGTCCGGTACAAGATCTTAACAAGCTCCTCCTTCAGGGTTATTGTGGCATCATAATTAATCCTGGTGCTGTAGCCCGGTGGCAATGTTAAGGCTATCTCCTTCATTGTCCTCTTTACCTCATCGGCCACCCTGATATTGTTTACATTCTTCTCTGCACTGATCACCAGATTGATGGTGTTCAGCCCGTTAATACGGTAATAGGTTCTCGCATCCTGTTCCAACAGCCTTATAACCGCTATATCTCCAAGATGTATTATCCTCCCTTCTCTTTTCGCCACAGGTATCTCCGACCATTCAAAATCCGGGGCTGAATTCCCTCTGAGTGTAAGATATGTCCTTATATCGCTCCCGTACATATCGCTCTCCAGGGCCGAACCGGCCTCCTCTTCCATCAGGTATTCACTTATTGCCTGCCTGATAATTCCAGCCGACAGTCCCAGGGTTCTTAATTTATCCTGATCATATACAAGTTCCCATTCCAGGCTTCCTGCTCCGTACACATTAATATCATATACCCCATCAATAACAGCCAGCCTTGATTTTATCTTCTCTTCGGCTAGCGTTTGTATATACGACGGACTGGCTGTACCATTTACCTGGTATATAAGTATTTCGGTTCCTGAGTCATTACCAGGCATCGACATATTAACCATAGGATATGAGACCCCCGGAGGAAGTTTATGTCTTGCATCCCTGAGCAACGATATCACCTCGAAGCGTTTGGCCTGCAGATCGCTCTTCCTGTCAAA
>JBJKPH010000239.1:0-2932 GCA_046706585.1 Bacteroidales bacterium
TTGAGGGTCGTACCCAGAGGCGTTCAAAGTATGGCGCAAAAAGGCCGAAGAAGTAATTGTTAACGATGTAAGGAGTCAGATAATGAGAAAATCAAGACCAAAGAAGAGGATTATTTTGACGGATCCCAAGTTTAACGATCCATATGTAACCAGGTTCGTAAACAACCTTATGTTCAATGGTAAAAAGAACCTTGCTTTCAAGATATTCTACGATTCCCTTGACATTGTCGCGGAGAAGTTGAAGAATGATGAAAAGGCTCCTCTTGAGGTATGGAAGCAGGCTCTTGAGAACATTACTCCGCAGGTAGAGGTGAAAAGCCGCAGAGTCGGCGGAGCTACTTTCCAGGTACCTATGGAGATCCGTCCCGACAGGAAGATAAGCATCAGTATGAAGAACCTGATCCTTTTTGCAAGGAAAAGACCGGGTCGTAACATGGCTGAAAGGCTTGCTGCCGAGGTGGTTGCTGCCTATAACCAGGAAGGCGGGGCATACAAGAAGAAAGAAGACACACACAGGATGGCTGAGGCCAACAAGGCTTTTGCCCATTTCCGTTTTTAATCCGGGTAGTTTAATAGAGTAATGGACAACCATCTGGAATATACGAGAAACATTGGCATTATGGCCCATATCGACGCGGGTAAAACGACCACGACGGAAAGGATACTTTTCTATACTGGTATTACCCATCGCATCGGAGAGGTACATGACGGCAATGCCCAGATGGACTGGATGATCCAGGAGCAGGAGAGGGGAATTACAATAACCTCTGCCGCTACAACAACTTACTGGAACTACAGGAATGAAAATTATAAGATCAATATAATAGATACTCCGGGACATGTCGACTTCACCGTCGAGGTTGAGCGTTCGCTCAGGGTGCTCGATGGTGTAATAGCTGTCTTTTGTGCAGTGGGTGGTGTTGAGCCGCAGTCGGAAACAGTCTGGAGACAGGCCGACAAATATGGTGTTCCCAGGATTGCTTTTGTAAACAAGATGGACCGCACGGGAGCCGACTTTTTCAGTGTAGTACACCAGATAAAGACCAAGCTTGGCGCCAATGCAGTACCGATACAGATCCCGATGGGTTCGGAAGAAAAGTTCACGGGTGTGATCGACCTTCTTGAGAACAAGGCTGTTGTATGGTATGATGATGAGACCCTGGGAACAAGGTATGAGTTGCACGATGTACCGGAAGAGTTCAGGGAGGAGACCGAGGAGTGGAGGGTTAAGCTTCTGGAATCGGTAGCAGAGGCAGATGACACCATACTGGAACGTTATTTTGAAGATCCGGAGTCGATAACTACCGATGATATGATATCGGTGCTGAGACGGTCGGTGCTGCAGGGACATGCCGTACCGGTGCTCTGTGGCTCGGCATTTAAGAACAAGGGTGTTCAGAGACTGCTTGATGCAGTGATCTCTTTCCTCCCGTCACCAAACGACAAGGGAGGCGTTAAGGGGATAAACCCGAAGGACGAAAGTGAAGAGATAAGATTGCCTCTGAAAAGCGAACCACTGGCCGCTCTTGCATTTAAAATAGCAACTGATCCTTTTGTCGGCAGACTTGCATACCTGAGAGTTTATTCGGGTGAACTCAAGTCGGGCGACATGGTTCTGAATATGCGTACAGGCAAAAGGGAAAGGATAAACAAGCTTTTCCAGATGCATGCCAACAAGCAGAATCCTATTCAGGTAATTTCAGCTGGCGACATTTGTGCCGCGGTAGGATTCAAGGATCTTAAGACAGGCGATACCCTGTGTGCAATACATAAGCCGATATGGCTTGAATCGATGGATTTTCCGGAGCCGGTAATAGGAACGGCTGTTGAGCCAAAAACCCAGGCCGACCTCGAAAGGCTGGCTATTGCCCTTGCAAGGCTTGCCGAGGAAGATCCGACTTTCAGGGTGACAACCGATCCCGACAGTGGCCAGACGGTCATCAGCGGAATGGGAGAGTTGCACCTTGAGATACTCATTGACCGTCTGAAGAGGGAGTTCAAGGTAGAGTGTAACCAGGGTAAACCCCAGGTTGCGTACAAGGAGGCTATCACAGTTCCTGCAGAACACCGGGAAGTATTCCGTAAACAAACCGGTGGCAGAGGAAAATTTGCCGATATTATTTTTGAAATAATGCCGGCAGATGATGGCATCAAGGGACTCCAGTTTATCGATGAGGTCAGAGGGGGGCGTATTCCAAGAGAATTCATACCCTCTGTTGAAAAGGGATTCAGTGCTGCAATGGCAAATGGACCATTGGCCGGATTCCCTCTTGAAAGCCTCAAAGTGATCCTAAAAGACGGTTCGTACCATCCTGTCGATTCCGATTCGCTTTCTTTCGAGATAGCCGCTAAGGTCGCCTTCAGGAATGCATCTAAAAAGTGCAGCCCGGTTCTTCTGGAACCGATCATGAAAGCCGAAGTGGTGACTCCCGAGGAGTATGTCGGAGACGTTGTCAGCGATTTTAACAAGCGCAGGGGCAAGGTGGAAGGTATGGAATCGAAAGCAGGTATAAGGGTTGTTAAGGCAAAAGTACCTCTGGCAGAGAACTTCGGTTATGTTACAGTACTCAGAACCCTTACCTCCGGAAGAGCAACATCAACGATGGAGTTCTCCCACTATGAGGAGGTGCCTGAAGAAATTAGTAAAAAGATTATTCAACAACTTAAAGGTAAATTCTTTTAAACGATGAGTCAGAAAATCAGAATTAAGCTGAAATCTTACGACCATAATCTGGTGGATAAATCTGCTGAGAAGATCGTTAAGACTGTTAAATCTACGGGTGCTGTGGTCAGCGGTCCGATACCGCTTCCAACTCACAAAAGAGTATATACCCTTCTTCGTTCAACTTTTGTTAACAAGAAGTCCAGGGAGCAGTTCCAGTTGTCGAGCTATAAAAGATTGCTCGATATATACAGTTCAACACCTAAGACC
>JBJKPH010000240.1:0-4735 GCA_046706585.1 Bacteroidales bacterium
AGCATACCCTTTCCTGTGGCAATTCCTCCTGCCGCTATAAGTGGTACTTTTATCTCTTTTCTTATTATTGGTATCAGGGTAAATGTTGTATTCTCCTCAGCCCCGTTATGACCACCGGCCTCAAATCCTTCGGCAACCACTGCATCGACACCTGCATCGACACATTTAAGGGCAAACTTCCTGCTGGCCACAACGTGAGCCACCCTGACACCGTTCTTCCTGAGGTAAGCAGTATATTTTGCAGGATTACCGGCCGATGTAAATACTACCGGTACTTTTTCACGTAATACTATTTCTATAAACTCCTGAGCATAGCTGAACAGGAGGGGAATATTGACACCAAATGCATATCCGGTAGCATTGCGGCACTTTCTGATATGGTGTGTCAGCTTATCTGGATCCATTGATCCTGACCCTATAAGCCCCAGTCCGCCGCTGTTACTTACAGCCGAAGCAAGTTCCCAGCCGCTGCACCATATCATACCCGCCTGTATTACGGGATATTTAATGCCGAATAGTTTGCAGACTTCATTCATTGGCATCACGGCCTATGATAGTTTCCTGTAGACAATTACTGCCAGTGACTTATCGTCGCCACCCATATTAACGGTTAGCCCGAACTCCCTGTCTGCAGGAATATTTATCTGTGCATTGCCTGCGCGACCTGTGAACTGTTCCCATACAGTAACTGCCTGGTGCACTCCTGTTGCACCTGTAGGGTGTCCCCATCCTATCAGTCCGCCTGTGGTATTAAACGGAATCATACCGTCCCTTGCCGTGTTACCTGCGATAACAAAGTCGGGGCCTTCACCGTGCTTTGCAAAACCGATCGCCTCGGTTGCCAGTATCCCGGCAATAGTAAAGCAATCATGAGTCTCGACGGTAGCCAGATCATTTATTGTAATTCCTGCATCACTCAGTGCTATTTCAACAGCTTTCTTTGTCGTGTCGAGAATAGTTGGATCGGCCGGTGGCCTGGTAATATCTCCTTCCACCTGTGCGAAGCTTACTACTTCGACAGCATCCTTTTTATCCACGCCTATCCTTTTCAGGCCTTCGTCCGACACTATGGCTATTGCCGATGCACCGTCGGAAACCTTTGAGCAATCGAAAACGTTTAGGTGTTCGACGAATGATCCCGGGTTCGGTTCCATCATTGCCTGGGCCTCCAGATCGGCTACTGTATTATGATACTCCTGTGCCGTAGGACACAGCCTTGCATTCTCAATGGCATTCCTGTACCATCTGGCAAATGCTTTCCTTGTCTTTTCCCTTCCAAATTTTTCAAAATATGCACCGGCCCTGTTGCTGAACTGGCCCGGAAAGAAATAGGCATGCCCTGCCTTCCTGTCTTGAGCCCAGCCGGCACCGGCAAGTATATCAGCTCCGTAGATAGCCTTAACTGAGTTCTGAACTTCCACTCCCATTGAAAGCACCACATTGGCAGTATCTGACAGAACCGACCTGATGCCTGTAAGGAGTGACAGTCCGCCTGAACCGCAAGCACCCTCAACTCTTATGGCAGGCTTATAATGCAGCCCTTCATCTATGTATGGGAAAAATGCTCCCAGGTTGGCCTGCCTGTTAAACCTTGAGGCCATAAAATTCCCGATCACCGATTCATCGACATTTTCAGCCCCGCCGATCCGGGCGAGAGTACCCTGCCCGGCTTCCTTCATATAATGCTCAATTCCCGGCCGTTCCTTTTTTGGGTGAAATTCTTTCCTGCCGGTACCAAGAGAGATGGTATTGAAACCGGCGGTCATATATATTTTCTTCCTGAGTTTCATATTATAAGATTTATATATTATCATTCATTTTCTCATCGTCTCAGTCGAGGTACCCGTTTATTGGTCCGTAAGCATGGTAAAAGCCTGTCAAAAGAACCGTATTGACATCTTCCCTGCTCAGGGCCACTCCATCCTTAACCAGTTTGAGACCGATCTCCTTTGAGCGCATGGCATAATTCCTTGCCAGTTCACCACCGTTAGTGGAGATCTTTTTCAGGTCACTGAAATAGCCTCTGAAATATTCATCCTTAGCAGGATCACTCAAAACAGCTTTCCACGGTTTGACAGAAGCCGGGGGTTCTCCGATGTGACTATTACATTCGGATTCAATCTCACCGACAGGCACATATTCCCTTCTCTCAATATCATATATGGCGACAGGTCTGTTCCTTTCATACTTCAGGAACCCGTCCTTTTGTGATCCGTCTGAATTCTGACCACCTTTAACCCCGTTTTCTATCATCCGGTCGAGTAGTTCGCTGTGCAGATCTTCGCCGGCCAGGTAAGGATCCATCACACTCATGATATACCGGCATACATCTATTCCAACATAATCGATCAACTGGAAAATACCCATTGGCCTTATCAGCCAGTCCTGGGTGATCTTATTGATCATCAGAATACCATGAGCCAGGCTTCTTCCGGCGGCAAGTCTCTCGGCCTCTTTTATTCCATACAGGGCATCCCGCATAAAATGGCCGTTGCCAATAAAACCGGCGAAGTCGTTTGAATTGACCACGACCTTTCGGAGGTTTTTCGAATATTGCATTGCGAATTCCACCAGTTCGTCACGGGTCTTATCGCATCTTATTATCTCAACGAGTTTCTGTATTGCCGGCGGATTATAGAAATGGACACCCAGTATCCTGCCATCGAGACCTGCTTTATCGTTCAGTTCACCTATGGGTATAGATGATGTGTTTGTAAAGAACCATGGTGTGGTCTTGCTCTTTTCGTTTATTTCGGAAAGCACCTTCACCTTCAGTCCGGGGTCTTCCTTTATAGCCTCGAATACCAGGGTTGACTGCAGGGCAGGCTCGATGCTCATTGAAGGTCTTATATGGAGCATAACGTCATTGATATACTGATCAATTATTTCCCCGTTCTCGATAAGATCGTTACGGTGGGCATACAGTTTTCTCAGAAGGACCACCTTTTTCTCGGCAATCTTCAGTACCTGTGTACGTATATACTGCATCAGCCCGAACAATGCTTCACTTGAAACATCGACCGCATTTATGACAAAATGGTTGTTCCTGTTTTCGGGCCGGAGGCTCAGGTCAGTAATCTCCACGGCTGTCAGCAGTAGTATTCCGCTTCCCATTTTACCGGCGGCTCCAAGGACAGTAACATTGGTGAATTTATCTTCGTAGTTCATATTATATAATTGTTGTTATTATAGGATTATTATTTCCATTCAGGTCTCCTTTTTTCAAGGAATGCGTTCATTCCTTCTCCCGATTCCCCGTTACCGAAGAGAGCGCTAAACATTATTGATTCAAGCCTGCAACCTTCTTCGAACGAATTTTCCATTCCCTCTCTGATTGCTTTTTTTGCATCCCTTACCGCTATCGTTCCTTTTGAAGCTATCACCGAGGCTGTTTCCATAACTGTTTCCATCAGTTTATCGGGTTCTGCAATCTTCTGGACTAAACCAATCCTGAATGCCTCCCCGGCGGTAATCATGCTACCGGTAAGTATCATGTAGAGGGCATTAGATATTCCAGCTATCCTTGGAAGGCGTTGTGTACCTGCATACCCGGGAATCAGTCCGAGGCTTACTTCAGGTTGACCGAATTTCGCAACCGATGAAGCTATTCTGATATCGCATGCCATGGCCAGCTCACAACCTCCGCCGAGAGCAAACCCGTTTACTGCCGCTATTACAGGAAAAGGAAGCTTCTCTATCCTTCTGAATACCGACTGTCCCCTGGCAGAAAATTTACGTCCCTCTTCCGGTTTCATTGGTGCCATTTCAGAAATATCGGCCCCTGCAACGAATGCTTTTCCTTCGCCGGTAATCACAAGCACTTTTATCCCGGAAGCCTCTTCCAGGTTCCCCAGGACATCCTCCATCTCATCAAAGAAAAGCGTATTCAATGCGTTCATTGCCTGTGGTCTGGATATTGTCAACAGGGCTATCCCATCGTTGACTGTCATCGATAAAATTTCATATTTCATGATTTACCATATTGGTTATTGGATTACTAAACTTAGGAAAAAAAATGGGATTTTCTTAAAATTTTACTCACATTTTTAACTACCTGATTAATGGCAGAATTTCAATAAAATTCATATATTCAATCACTGTTATCAAACACACGTTATGGATCGTATTAATATTTACAAACCGAAAAATCATATCAGGATCGTCACGGCAGCCTCACTTTTTGATGGCCATGATGCTGCCATTAATGTTATGCGGCGAATTATGCAATCGTCGGGTATCGAGGTTATTCACCTGGGCCATAACAGGTCAGTGGAGGAAATTGTCGAATGCGCTATCCAGGAGGATGTACAGGCTGTGGCAATTACCTCATACCAGGGAGGGCATACAGAGTTCTTTAAATATATGCACGACCTTTTCAGGGAAAAGGGTAATGGTCATATCAGGATATTCGGAGGAGGCGGAGGTGTGATCCTCCCGGAGGAAATAGAAGAGCTTCAGGAGTATGGAATAGAGCGGATCTATTCACCTGAAGACGGAAGAAAGATGGGCCTGCAGGGAATGATCAACGACCTTATTGAAAGGTGCGATTTTCCCAGGGGAACCGACAATCACTTCAATCTTGATGAGATCAGGAAAAGGAATGTTAATACTGTCGCAAGGCTGATATCAGCAGTGGAAAACAAACCGGATGAGATAAAGGATCTCATCCGTGAGATAAAAAATGAAGCATCATCATCGGGTGTACCGGTACTGGGAATTACCGGTACTGGAGGAT
>JBJKPH010000241.1:0-3834 GCA_046706585.1 Bacteroidales bacterium
TCACAGATCACAGTATTTCTCCCTGTTACAAGAAGCTGTGAACGATTATTACCCGGCGAAAATGATTCCAGTGCTTCCTTAGCACTTTCCGCACTTACTCCGAAATAAAGTCCTATAGTAAAAGCAGCTACTATGTTCTCCACATTATGTTCTCCAAAAAGAGCTGTCCGGATATCTATTTCATTCCCATCCATTTCAAGGCTGACAGAAAGCAGCGGATCGGATGATACCTTTCTGATGCTTATCTTATGCTTATTGATCCTGTCGAAAGTTACATAACTCACACCTTTCTCTTCGGCCAGATCAACGAGGATCCGGTTCGAAGGATTAACAAATGCTATTCCGTCATTGGCTGCCAGGAAAGCATAAAGTTCCGATTTTGCCTTTTTGATCCCGTCAAGAGATCCGAAACCTTCAAGATGTGCTTTTCCTATGTTTGTAATAATACCATATTCCGGCCTGGCAATATCACATAATTGTTTTATTTCCCCAATATGATTTGCTCCCATCTCAACCACCATAAAACCGGTATCTGCAGGAGCTGACAGGATAGTAAGCGGCAGTCCGATATGATTGTTCATATTCCCGCCTGTTGAATGTATACTGTACTTTTTCGACAGCACGCTGGTGATCAGCTCTTTTGTTGTTGTTTTGCCATTTGTTCCGGTAATACCCATCACAGGCATGAAAAGATCTTTCCTGTACCGTGAAGCCAGAGCCTGCAATTCACTGAGGGAATCATCAGTAACAATTGTGCCCTCGCGGCTGTACCGCGGGTCATCAATAACTGCAAGCATGGCACCCTTTGACAAGGCTTCAGCGGCATATTCATTCCCGTTGAAATTATCTCCTTTCAGGGCAAAAAACATATCTCCTCTTTCCACCTGCCGGGAGTCGGTAATTACCCTGCATTTATTATCACTGAAAACCCTGTATATCTCTTCTGTTCTCATAGTAAAAAAAACCTCATTATGGGATCAAACCATAATGAGGTTTATAAGTTATTTTTTATTATCCTTTCTTAGATTCCTGAAGGGCTGCCTACCCTTATCATTGCGCACCTGAAACCAAGGTCATCACGTGATTCTTCCTGGTCAAGGAACCTGCGGGTTGAAGGATTTAGCCAGTAGGCACGGTCTTTCCATGATCCTCCTTTAAACACCCTTGAATTATTATCGATAAGTGAATATACCTCATCTGCATTCTGCGAATATATTCTTGTCGGTCCGGGAGTATCATCACCGTTCCAGTCCTGAGATGTCTGTATACTTGAGGTAAGGTCACCGTCGAGGTAATTCCTGTAATCACCCTTCTGGTAATTATACCTGTCGGCAACATCAGCATCCTGAACTGTATCGACCTGCATTCTTCCCAGGTTATCTTTGGTTAGCAGGTTACCGTTGGCATCACGTGCCAGATCGGTATAGACATTACCCCTGAAAGGGTTGAATCCGTCAACATCATCAGCACTCAGCGGACGGTACACATCGAGCACCCATTCGTTAACATTTCCTGCCATGTAATATAGTCCTTAATCGTTTGGCCAGTATGACTTCACATCGACAGTAATAGCACCATCGTCGTTCAGGCTGCCGGCAACTCCCATGTTATCACCACGTCCACGAATAAAGTTAGCCATGAACTCTCCCCTGTCTTTCTGGTTGGAATTTCTGACATTATGCCCGTCCCACGGATATACCCGTCTTTCAAATATTCTCTCCTCAAATGTATTCCCTCTAAGAGCATAAGCTGCAAATTCCCATTCGGCTTCTGTGGGGAGACGGTAACGCGGAAGCAGTATACCATCTTCGAGCATAACTCTTCTCTCCTGCTGATTGGGATCGAGGCTCGGAAGGTTCTGGTTCACCACTCCTTCATACTGTCCTGCAAGATATGCCTCGGTATTAAAATTATTTTCGTTCAACTGGTTAGGATCATAGTTCAGTATTCCTTCGTCGATAAGTATCTGTTCATTGACCCTGTCGGTTCTCCATGTGCAATAGTCATTTGCCTGAAGCCAGTTAACACCCACAACCGGGTAATTATTATACGACGGATGCCTGAAGTAGTACTGTACATATGGATCGTTGAATCCCAGCGGGCTTCTCCATACAAGTGTGTCAGGTAATGCCCTTACATGAACTTCGGGATAATCGACATAAACCCTCTTAAGCCACCAGAGATACATCCTGTAATCAATATTCCTGATCTCCGTTTCATCCATATAAAATGAGGAAACGGTAACTCTCCTCAGCGGGTTGTTCCAGTCATAAAGTACATCCTCCTGGATCCGACCCATGGTAAATGTACCACCCTCAATAAGAACCAGTCCCGGTCCTGTAACCTGCTCTGCTCCGACAACAACCTCAAAACCGCCATTATCAGGATCATTATATGCCCAGCCGGTAGTAGGAGAAACATTGGGATTATCGCCCCTGTTGCAAGCCGATAGAAATACAACTGCTAAAATTACCAGAAGCGAGGATGAGATTCTATACATAATACTTAGGATTTTGGTATTATTTCTAACTTTCAAATATAACAAATTTTGATAAATCTATAATTATTTCCCAAATATAACTACAATTTGGGACAATTTATTGTATTGATAATATCGGTTTTATCAACATTATTTAAACTGAAATAGAGGGTAATCCTATTGGATAATGTGCCGGGTATCATTACTGAGCCGGAAGAAATATTGAATAAATAGCTGTACGACAGAGCAAAAGGTCCGGTTTCGATGAATATACCAGCCTGAATTGCACCAAGTCCTGATCCAGACGAATAATACAACAATGAATTAACAGCCAGCAATTTATAATTAACTGAAGATCCACACGAGATCATCAGGGAATTATCCTGAAAAGTCCCTGACATTAAAGGAGAAACAGAAAGATCAGGTGTAATCTCAAGGGTAGTACTTCCATGAACGGTTATCCTCCTCCCTATTTTACCCTCACGTCTTCCCGAACCTGAAATATCAGGTGTCGCAAGATGATTCACGCTGAAACCGGCATGGCTGTCACGGTAACTGAAGAGGAATCCGACACCGGCATCAAAGAGTGTCCGCTGATCTGCTCCTGTAAATCCTGATCCGGGGAGTACAGGCCCCAGGAACGGATCGATCTGTTCAGGTAATATTATCTTCCCTGTATTAATGCTCCTGTGTATAACTGAAGCAAGGAAACCTGCATTAATATATAATTCACGTGTAGCCCTCAGATGATAAGCCCAGGCAACACCTGATCGCAGGTCATTCATCAGTTCTCCCATCCTGTTTTCCGCCAGGTATACTCCCATCCCTCCATGAAGTGAACCAAACCATGAATCATATGACATATAGTATGATCCCAGGCCAAAGTTATTTCCCGGATAAAAATCCTGATATGAGATTGTAAGAACTCCATTTTCATGAGTACCTGCCAGTGCCGGGTTCTCAATAAGGATCCTGTTATATACTACCGAAGTGCCGATATCCTGACCCTGCAGGGAAAAGGCAAGTAATTCAAAAGCCGGAAAAACAAGCAATGACACGAGTCCTTTCATAAGAAACAAAGATAATAGAATCGGGCTTATTGTATATAAAGATTTTGTCCGGCCCGCTGCAATATGAACAGTCCATAACCGTTAATTATTGTGATCCGGTGGCATTTTTTAATTAGCTATATTTGCCGGGTTATTAACATGATGAAGCAGCTGATCCAAAAATATTTTATTCTGATCCTGATTGCTGCAGCACACCTACAGGTATTTTCTCAGGATTATGCCTCCGGATCCCTACTTGCATCCGGGAACTGGTATATGATCAGGACTACCAGGGAAGGTGTGGTG
>JBJKPH010000242.1:0-17898 GCA_046706585.1 Bacteroidales bacterium
GTGCCGGAGTTCATGGAGGACGACGGATTGCTTGAAGATTCACTAACAGGGCAGGCAGGCGAAGCTATTCATATGAGCGAACTCACTATTGATCATGAGGACCTGGCCCGGCACTACGATATTGTCGATAATGAATCAGAGGCATGTGATATAGCATCCGGATTTGATATCAGAAAAGCAATAATATTTTCTGAGATTTTGAAAAGGAAAGAGTATTTTTAAAACCCTTAACCAATCATTTTTAGTTAATTATACTCTATAGATCATTTTTTTTATTATATTTGTATCTGAAGAGTTCCGGTAATGTCGGGATTCTTTTATTTTTTGTTATTGAGGGAGGTTTAATATGTCGGATAAAATATATTTGACGGAAGAAGGTTTACAGAAACTCAGGGAAGAGCTTGAGCATCTCAGAACTATTGAGAGGCCCAAGATCTCCGTGCAGATAGCTGATGCCAGGGATAAGGGAGATCTTTCAGAAAATGCTGAATACTCTGCAGCCAAGGAGGCTCAGGGTCTTCTTGAGTTGAAGATAGCCCAGATAGAGGAGAAAATAGCAAATTCAAGGGTGATCGATGAATCAAGGATCGATACCTCTACCGTCCAGGTACTTAACAGGGTAAAGATCAGGAATACCACTAATAATGTACTGATGGAATACCAGCTTGTGCCTGAGAGTGAAGCTAATCTGAAAGAGGGAAAGCTTGCAGTGAACTCACCAATAGCAAAGGGACTGCTCGGGAAGAAGGTAGGTGATATGGTCGACGTTAAGGTACCTTCCGGAGTAATGTCGCTTGAGATAGTCGATATTTCAATCTAATCAGTATTTTATGGCAACAATATTCTCGAAAATTGCCAGCGGGGAGATCCCGTCATACATGGTTGCGAGCGATGATAAATTTTTTGCCTTCCTGGATATTAATCCCCTGACAAAAGGACACACGCTTGTTATACCGCGTAAAGAGACAGACTACTTATTTGATATTGATGATAATACGCTTGGTGAAATGATGATTTTTGCCAAGCGGGTTGCCCTTTCTATTGAGAAAGTTGTTCCGTGCCTGAGGGTTGGTGTCGCAGTGCTGGGGCTGGAAGTGCCTCATGCCCACATACATCTTGTTCCGCTCAACTCGGAATCGGATCTGATATTTTCAAAACCGAGAGTAAAACTGACTCCTGAAGAGTTTGAGGAACTGGCAGGTAAAATACGAAAGGACCTGGAGCAGTAAAGTAGTGTCAGTCGCTGCCTTCTATTTTCTTGATGTCTCGCTGGAAACAGATCATAAATATTGCTGACGATTTCATTTCATTGCTTTTGCCAAGGCTTTGCCATGCCTGCGGAGAGCATCTGGTTAGAAATGAAAAGGTAGTTTGTACCTGCTGTCTGGTTGACATTCCCAAAACAGGTTTTCACATTCAAAGAGACAACGACCTGGAAAAGGGTTTCTGGGGAAGGTGCAGGATCGAAAGGGCTGCAGCTTATGCATTCTATTCGAAAGGCGGGAAAATGCAGAAACTGGTTCACAGGTTAAAATACTCAGGATTTAAAGAAATAGGAATATTTTTTGGCACCATATACGGTACCATGCTCAGGGATTCGGGCTTTATGAACGGGATAGATGCAATTATCCCTGTTCCCCTGCACATTTCGAAAGAGCGTACCAGGGGATTTAACCAGAGCGAGGTAATAGCAAGCGGTATATCAGCATCAACCGGGATTGAAGTAATCACTGGTAACCTGTCGAGGATCATGAAGACAGGTTCACAGACAAGGAGGGGCCGGTACGAAAGATGGGAAAACGTTGCATCTGTTTTTACGGTAGTAGATCCGGGATCGATAAGAGGTAAGCACCTTTTGCTGGTAGATGATGTTATAACCACCGGGTCGACCATCGAGGGATGTGCTTCTGTTCTGGATGCCGCAGGTTGCAGGGCTGTCAGTGCTGTAGCCCTGGCTGCATCTATTGCCGGTACTACCTGACCCTTCCCGGGTTTTTACGGATAAAATCTTTCCATGATCCGGATGTTTTTCCGCTTAAAGGCTTAATTGTCTGGTAAAAATGGCATAGGGCTGCAGCAAGCCCGTCGGTCGCATCCAGCAATATTTTATCCTCTTTGAATCCGAGTATCTTCATCAGCATTGCTGCAACCTGCTCCTTTGATGCTGCCCCCACGCCGGTAATAGATAGTTTGATCTTCCTTGGTGCATATTCGAATATCGGAACAGACCTGTTCAGCGCTGCTGCAATTGAAGCCCCCTGTGCACGGCCAAGTTTTAGCATCGATTGAACATTCTTACCATAGAAAGGAGCCTCAATGGCAAGTTCATCAGGTTTGTATTCATCTATAAGCCCCGAGGTTCTTTCGAAAATATGTTTCAGCTTCAGGTAATGATCATTGAATTTATGAAGGTCTATAACACCCAGGGTGATTAGAACAGGATCTTTCCCGTTAACTCCGATAACACCATATCCGGCTATTGTTGTGCCCGGATCGATGCCAAGTATTACCCTGTCATATTTATTTTCGTCACCCATCTGCTACCCCAAATTTAATCATTCAGTCGTTCTGATCATCGTTGGCGGTAACTCTTTTAACTTTTGTATTGATGTAAATGATGCCTCCGATTATCAGAACAAGCCCGGCTGGTGTTGTAATATAGATCCTTTCACCCAAAATCCCGTTTATAAAAAACAGGGAGATAAATGGAGCCAGGAAGACCATGTTTGATATTCTGTCGGTTGTTTCAGACAGTCTGAGCGCTCTTAACCACAGGAAGAATGTAAGCCCCATTTCGAATATGCCAATGTATACTGACGTAGCTATTCCCATCCTGGTAATCCTCCTGAAGTCCTTCAGTACTATCAGCGATATCAGGAGAATAATTGTTGCTATAAAGAAGCTGGTAAATAACTTGACACTATCAGGTCTGCTGTCCCTGAGGTTCAGGATAAAATAGAGGGCCCAGAATAATGAACTGCTGATTGCAAGTAAAATACCCAGGGGGTCAGACTTTCCGGGGTGAAACACCCTGCCCTGTGAAGTGATAAGGTAAACTCCGGCCAGGGATATGAACAGTGCCAGGAAACTTCGTGAAGGTATTTTCTGTTTGAGCAAGGGCACAGAAAGGAAGACGAGCACTATCGGCCATATCATGTTAAGCGGCTGTGCAACCTGTGCCGGAAGAAGTGAATATGCCTTAAGGACAACAAGATAAAACCCGAGTGGGTTTAGGAGGGCCAGCAGGGCCGAATAAGCCAGCTCTTTAGGTGCAGGCTTGAATATTATAGCAACTTTACCATCAATCACCGATATAATGAAGAGAATAAGTGTTGATGTTGCCGATGCAATGAAGAGCAACTGCAGGATAGATATTTCTGCCAGTGCCAGTTTGAATGCAGTGGCAATAGTCGACCAGAAGAAAACTGCAAGGGCAGCGAGGATGAATGACTTTTTCTGGTCGCTCATATGTCCCGTTGTGGTTTTATTGGATATAAGAGAATCCGGTAAACGGAACAAGAATATCAGGCACTTTTATCCCCTGGTCTGTCTGGTTATTCTCGAGAATAGCAGCCACTATCCTGGGTAATGCCAGGGCACTGCCGTTAAGTGTATGGGCCAGCCTGTTCTGCTTTTCCCCTTTTTCGCGATAACGGCATTTCAGCCTGTTGCTCTGGAAGGCTTCAAAATTTGAAACTGAGCTTACTTCAAGCCACCGTTTCTGGGCTGCTGAAAAAACTTCAAAGTCGAAGGTAAGGGCCGATGTAAACGACAGGTCTCCCCCGCAGAGCCTCAGTATCCTGTAAGGCAGTTCCAGCTTATTCACAAGGCTTTCAACATGACCGATCATCATATCAAGCATCTCGTATGATTTTTCGGGGTGTGATATTACAACTATCTCTACCTTGTCGAACTGGTGCAACCTGTTCAGTCCGCGTACGTGTGCTCCCCATGAGCCTGCTTCCCTTCTGAAGCATGGCGTGTATGCCATATTCTTTATCGGAAATTCCCCGGCCTGGATAATTACATCCCTGTAGATGTTGGTAACCGGCACTTCAGCTGTAGGTATAAGATAGAAATTGTCGATCTGTACGTGGTACATCTGCCCCTCCTTGTCGGGGAGCTGACCCGTGCCGAACCCTGAATCTTCATTAACAACTATTGGAGGAAGAACTTCACGGAAGCCTGCTTTTTCCCCTTCGTCGAGAAAGAAATTTATAAGTGCCCTCTGTAATTTTGCCCCTTTACCCTTGTAAACCGGGAATCCTGCTCCTGTAAGCTTTGTTCCCAGTTCAAAATCAATAATGTCGTACTTTTTAGCCAGTTCCCAGTGGGGTAGTGGATCAGTAAGCTCCGGAATATTTCCTCCTTCCCTGACCTTCACATTGTCTTCTTCACCCTTGCCTGGTGTGACCGATTCATGTGGCAGGTTCGGCAGCATGACCAGTTCACTGTCAAGCTGTTTTTCCAGTTCGGTAAGGCTTGAGTTTAATTCCCTTATCTCTTCCTTTATCCTTGCCGTTTTCTCCTTTGTTTTACCGGCCTCTTCTTTCTTTCCCTGACCTATTAATGTTCCTATTTCCCTTGATAGTGCATTCATCTCCGACTGCAGTTTGTCAGATCTTGCCTGTGTGTCCCTTCTGCTGGTATCCAGGTCAATAATATGCTCAACTGTCTCTGTCGCATCAAAATTCTTTACTTTAAGGCGTTCTATCACCTTATCCTTCTGCTCTCGTATTACATTTATGGTTAACATAGGAGGAATATTATAAAAAAAACAGGCAAAAAGCCTGTTGTAAAAATAGTAAAAACTGCTGAATAATTACCTGCGGGCAGGAATTACAGCAGTTTAAGTTCGTTTATTAATGCTATTCTGAGAGCGGTTTCACAGAGACAAACGATTTGTCGTCCTTCTTCCTGTGAAAAACCACTTCACCGTCGATAAGTGCAAAAAGAGTGTGGTCTTTTCCCATACCTACATTCTCTCCGGGATGGTGTGTTGTTCCCCTCTGCCTGACCAGGATATTCCCTGCTTTGGCTACCTGTCCGCCGAATAGCTTAACACCCAATCTTTTGCTTTCTGATTCTCGTCCGTTGCGTGAACTACCAGCTCCTTTCTTGTGTGCCATAATATAATGATTTTCTTATTTCAGATTTATTATTACTCAGCTTTCTTCCCTGACCCGGTCTTGCCGGTTTGTGTTTTGGGTTTTGCTGCTGTTGTTTTTGGTTTTGCCGCAGTTGCTTTTGGTTTTGCTGTACCTGTTTTTGGTTTTGCGGCTGCTGCTTTTGGTTTGGCTGTAGCTGCTTTTGGTTTGGCCGCTGCTGCAGCTGTACCTGTTTTTGGTTTTGCAGCACTTTTTGCAGCAGGTTTGGCTCCGCTTTTAGCAGTTGTTGCTTTAGCAGCTGTTTTTGCTGCAGGCTTGCCGGCAGATGGACTTTCCTTTTCTGCGGTATTAGCAGGGGCAGGTTTCTTAGCGGCAGGTTCCTTAACCTCAGGTTTTGAAGCTTTCTTAGCTACAGTTTCTCCCGAAGTACTTTCAGCCTTTGCCACAGGTTTCGCTGCACCGGCCTTTTCTGCTTTGAGCTTAGCCTTATCGGGGGCTCCGGTCTCATTTACAGATAATATTTCAACATGACTGAGATACTGCCTGTGTCCATTTTTTACCTGATAGCCTTTTCTCCTCTTCTTTTTGAAAACAATCACCTTGTCACCCTTCATGTGGGAAATGACTTTGCCTTCAACCCAGGCTCCTTTAATATAGGGCTGGCCAAGAAGGACCTTGCCTTCGTTATCGATCAGAAGAACCTTATCAAAACTCACCTGGTTGCCTTCTTCATCCTCAATGCGGTGGATGTAGATCTTCTGTCCTTTTTCAACCTTGAATTGCTGTCCGGCAATATCAACAATAGCGTACATTATTTATTTTAATTAAGTTACTCCGGAAGGCGGGCGCTAAACCTCTTTTAAAAAGCACTGCCGGATTATTTTAAAATCGGACTGCAAAGATATTAATTTTAGGCGAATTACAAATCTAATGCATATATTTTTTGTGAGGAATAATATATCTATATTTGTGTATTAGCTAACCGTTTATTGAGAACTTTGTTCCGTTATGAGGAAGATAAAGCTGAGCGTTCTCGGCATATCATACAGCCAGACCCAATCGGGTGCATATGCACTTATTCTGGCAGAGGAGGGTGGAGAACGCAGGTTACCTATTATAATTGGGGGATTTGAAGCACAGGCAATAGTGATAAGGCTGGAGAACCTTAATCCCCCAAGGCCACTGACGCATGATCTTTTAAAGAACTTTGCCGATCTTTTTGACATTGGATTGAAAGAGGTATTTATTCACAAGCTTGACGAAGGGGTTTTTTATTCCCAACTGATCTGTGAGCAGGGAGGAAAGGATTTTTTGATCGATTCAAGGACTTCTGATGCAGTTGCCCTGGCTCTGAGATTCGAATGCCCGATTTTTATTTCAGAGGAAATAATGGAAAAGGCAGGTATTATTATAAGTGAATCGGAGATCAACGAAAGCCTGAAAGGATCAGAAGAAGATGAGGAGAAACAACCGGAGAAATCACCCGGAAACGATTATACAAAGGCCGGTTTGACTGATCTCAGAAAGATGCTGGATGATGCAATTCAGAATGAAGATTATGAAACAGCTGCGGCAATAAGGGATGAGATCGACCGTCGCGAATCCGGGAACAAATAATACACTGGTCTGAATGAATTTTATGTTGATAACTTCGAACCCTGTAATTTTTGTTTTATTACAGGGTTAATTTATTATTGTTCTTTTATTGAAATAATGAAATTGCTAATGTTGAAATGAAAAAAGCAATCCTGATCTTTGCAATGCTTCTGACGGCGGTAGTAAGTGCCACATGCCAGGATGTTCAGTCAGCTGCAATGGCGGACACAACAGTTGTTTCCGCTGCTGACACGGTTGTAACACAACAAACTGACCTCGCCGGTGGATTGATCCAGGGGGCCAATCTTATTGATCCTAATATGAGCGGAGGATTCAGCTTTATTACTCTGGTACGCGGACTGCTGGGGATGTTTGTTCTGATAATGATAGCATGGGTCTTCAGCACCGATCGCAGGTCGATTGCCTGGAGAACGGTGGGAATAGGATTACTTATTCAGGTAGTATTGGCGATAGGGATCTTATATGTACCGTTCATAAGGTTTTCTTTTGAGTTTGTTGGTAAGATATTTGTCAAGATACTTGATTTCACGAAGGAAGGAAGTACCTTTCTTTTCGGATCGCTGCTCGATCTGGATAAGTTCGGAATGATCTTTGCATTCCAGATACTCCCGACAATCATCTTTTTCAGTGCACTTACATCACTCCTGTTCTACCTTGGGATAATACAGAAGGTTGTTTACGCGCTGGCCTGGCTGATGTCAAGATCAATGAAGCTTAGCGGAGCAGAAAGTCTCTCCGTGGCGGGTAACATCTTTCTTGGCCAGACAGAATCACCACTGATGATCAAGGCATACCTGCCCCGGATGAATCCTTCGGAGATAATGCTGGTTATGACAGGCGGGATGGCAACACTTGCGGGAGGTGTACTTGCGGCATATATAGGATACCTGGGAGGAGGAGACCCGGTGCAAAGACTGATCTTTGCCAAGCACCTCCTGGCAGCTTCGGTAATGGCTGCACCGGGTGCTGTTGTAGTGTCAAAAATACTTGTTCCACAGAGGGAAAGTATTAATGAAAATATTGAGATTACACGTGACAATGTAGGAAACAATATTCTAGATGCGATATCAAACGGAACATCCGAGGGGCTGAAGCTTGCAGCCAATGTTGCTGCCATGCTTTTATCGTTTATCGCCTTTATCGCTTTTTTTAACTTTATCTGCCTCAAGGTCGGTCAGTGGACCCACCTGAACGAGGCTATCTCAAGAGTTACCGACGGGAATTATGATAAGCTTTCGCTGCAGTTTATTCTGGGGTATCTTTTTTCCCCGGTAATGTGGCTCATAGGTGTGGGCCGTGAAGATATCACCCTGGTCGGACGATTGCTTGGTGAGAAATTGATAATGACCGAATTTGTAGGCTATATAAGCCTGGCCGATCTCAAGACCGCAGGGGCATTCGTAAGTAACAAGTCGGTAATTATGGCAACCTATATGCTTGCAGGATTTGCTAACTTTGCATCTATAGGAATACAGATTGGCGGAATAGGATCTCTTGCCCCTAACCAGAGGGTATTGCTTGCCCGTTACGGAATGAGAGCTCTGCTTGCAGGTACACTGGCATCACTGATGTCGGCTACAATTATCGGAATGATTCTCGGATAAATTAAATTACATATCAGATGAAAGTGACAATTAAGATCTTGGCAATATTCTTAGTAGCCTGGTACAGCCGGGCAACAGTGGCACAGGAATATACTTTGTATTCACCCGATGGTCACATATGCCTTACCGTTACTACCGATGAGGGTATCAGGTGGTCGGTTAAATATGACGATATCCCGGTTATACTCCCTTCATCCCTCGGAATGGATCTTTCAACAGGAAAGATACCGGGAGATAATTCAAGGATCCGCAAGGATGATATCAGTAAAGTTGATGAAGTGGTGGTGCCGGTTGTTCCTGTCAAAGACTCGAAGATAGAGGATATTCATAACGAACTCCTCCTGTCGTTCAGGAATAACTTCAGCCTGAAATTCAGGGCATATAATGATGGTATTGCCTACAGATTTGAAACAAACTACAAGGAGAATGTCATTGTTATGAACGAATCGGCCGAGATAAATTTCATGAGTGGCAGCAGGAGCTGGTACCCTCTTGAAGAGTCATTTATGTCGCATAATGAGAGATCATATATTCAGACATCGCTCGACACAATAAACGAATCACATCTTGCCAGTCTTCCTGTGCTGGTAAGAAGTAGCGGGGTGAATGTGCTGATAACCGAAACTGCACTTGAGGATTACCCGGGTATGTGGGTAAGGGGTAATAACGCTAATTCGCTCAGGAGTGTTTTCCCTTTCTACCCGAAAGAGGTAAGAATGATCCGCGATCGTAACGAGAGAGTAGTTTCCACAACCGATTTTATTGCCGAAACAGAAGGCACAAGAAGCTTCCCATGGAGGGTGTTCCTGATCTCTCCGGATGATGCCGGACTGGTAGAGAGTAATCTTACATACCTGCTTTCAGATACTTCAAGGATAGGGGATGCATCATGGGTAAGGCCCGGCAAGGTTGCCTGGGACTGGTGGAACGCAAATAATATTTATGGTGTCGATTTCAGGGCCGGGCTTAATAACGATACCTATAAGTATTATATCGATTTCGCTTCTGAAAACGGTATTGAATATGTGATACTTGATGAAGGATGGTATGTGCTTGGTGACCTGTTTAATATTTCACCGGGTTTTGATATAAAGGAATTATGTGATTATGCTGCCGAAAGAAATGTTGGTATAATATTATGGGTTGTGTGGAAAACATTTGATAACCAGATGGATGCAGCTCTCGACCAATTTGAGGAGTGGGGCGTGAAAGGAGTAAAGGTTGATTTTATGCAAAGAGACGACCAGAAAATGGTGGAATATTACGGGAAAGTTGCCAGAAAGGCTGCCGAGCACAAAATGATGGTTGATTTCCATGGTGCATATAAGCCATCCGGCCTGCGCCGGACCTATCCGAATGTAATAACCAGGGAAGGTGTGAAAGGTCTTGAGCACGATAAATGGAGCAAGGATATTACTCCCGGTCATGATGCCACCCTTCCTTTTATCAGGATGGCCGCAGGACCAATGGATTATACTCCCGGTGCAATGGTCAACCTCGGGAAGGCAAATTTCAATCCGATGTATACGCGACCGGCAAGCCAGGGAACAAGGGTTCACCAGATGGCTCTGTATGTTACTTTTGAAAGCCCTCTGCAGATGCTGGCCGATAATCCGTCAAATTATAAGAAAGAGCAGGTATGTACTGACTTTATTGTGAAGGTGCCGGTTACCTGGGATGAGACACGGGTGCTGGAGGCATCTGTAGGTGAATATCTGGTTGTTGCCAGGCGAAAAGGCGATGACTGGTTTATCGGCGGAATAACCGACTGGAGTGATAGGGAATTCGATCTCGACCTGTCATTCCTCGGTTCTGACATGTACGATGCTGTAATATTCAACGATGGGATAAATGCCGACAGGTATGCCTCCGATTATAGCAGGGAGGAGAAAACAATAAGCGGAAGTGAAACGTTAAAAATAAAAATGGCACCGGGAGGAGGCTGGGTGGCCAGGTTCCGGAAAAAGTAGATTTCATGAAACAATATCTCGATCTGCTTGAACATGTTCTTAAAAACGGGAATGAGAAAACTGACAGGACCGGAACCGGGACCAGGAGTGTGTTCGGGTATCAGATGAGGTTTGAACTGGCCGACGGTTTTCCGTTGATGACAACCAAGAAACTCCACCTCAGATCGATAATCTATGAATTGCTTTGGTTCCTTAAGGGAGATACCAATATTAAATACCTGCAGGATAACGGGGTGAAGATATGGAACGAATGGGCCGACAGTGAGGGAAACCTCGGGCCGGTTTACGGGTATCAATGGAGGTCGTGGCCGGCATCCGACGGTTCGCATGTCGATCAGATTGCCGGTGTTGTTGAATCAATCAGGACGAACCCCGATTCAAGACGTCACATAGTAAGCGCGTGGAATGTTGGTGAAATTCAGAATATGGCACTTCCGCCTTGCCATATCCTGTTCCAGTTTTATGTGGCAAACGGCAGGCTTTCGTGCCAGCTATACCAGAGAAGTGCAGATATCTTTCTGGGAGTACCATTTAATATTGCTTCCTATTCATTGCTTCTGATGATGATGGCACAGGTTACCGGTCTTGAACCAGGTGAGTTTATACATACCCTGGGTGATGCTCATATATACCTGAACCACACCGAACAGGTTAAGGAACAGCTTGGGAGAAAACCATATCCTTTGCCGGAAATGATCATTAATCCTGCGAAAAAGGATATTTTTGACTTCAGCTTCGATGATTTTGTAATTGAAAGATATCTTGCACATCAACATATTAAAGGTGAAATTGCAGTATAGAAGATTATTATGATAACAATTATAGTGGCGATAGCCTCAAATAACGCCATCGGGAAAAATAACGAACTGCTGTGGCATATTCCCGATGACCTGAAAAGGTTCAAGCGTATCACCATGGGTCAGTGTATACTGATGGGTAGAAATACATGGTACTCCCTGCCGGTACGACCTCTCCCTGACAGAACTAATATAGTGCTCACTGATAAACAGGGTGAAAGTTTTGAAGGTTGTACTTCAGTATATTCAATGGAGGAGGCAATATCAAAATGCCAGGGTGACCGCGAACTGTTCATAATCGGGGGCGGAATGGTCTACCGCCAGTTCATGGAGGTGGCCGACCGGCTGATGATTACACATGTGCATAAGGATTTCGATGCCGACACCTTCTTCCCGGAGATCGATCCTGCTGTGTGGAAAGTTGTTGATACTGAAGACCATGAGCCTGACAAGCACAATGATTTTTCCTGGTCATATGTAACCTACCTGAGAAAAAAGTAGATCCTTTTTAAACTTTTGTTGTTCTTCTGTTTTAACCTCCTGAGTTCTTTTATATGTAAAAGGGTGTAATCTGAATATTCTTTAAAATCCAATACTATGTAATTAATTAAATATTTATCGATGTTCGCAGCATGTGTCTTCATGGTAACTTCTTGTGAAAAAGGGAATAATCTTCTTAGCACAGATGAAATTAACCTGGCCGATGACGATGCTGTTTCCGAAGCAATATTCGATGATATCTTCAGTACCGAGGATATTGCAGTTCAACTTCTTGATAACCTTCCTAAAAGTGATATCGGAAGTAAGGGTGATATAGTAGTACTGGCCGACTCATGCCCTATGGTAACGGTTCAGTTCCTTGATCCCGGGAGATTGATCACTATCGACTATGGTGAAGGATGCACCGGAATGTGGGACCAGACAAGGTCCGGCAAGATAATGATTACTGTATCGGGCCCCATGAAAGTTGAAGGCTCATCGCGAACAGTCACTTTTGATAATTACTATTTTAACGGTATCAGGGTCGAAGGTGTGCGGACGATCACCAATGAAGGACTGAATGAAAATGAAAATCCTGTATTCAGCACTACTCTTACCGGAGGTAAACTGACCCTTCCTGATGAGACGGTTATTGAAAGGGAGATTGACCGCGAAAGGGAATGCATTGCAGGTTATAATACACCTAACATCTGGGATGATGAATGCCTGATCACAGGTACTGTCAGCGGAACAACCTATAATGGAACTGCTTATACCAACACCATAAAATCGGCTCTTCACAGGAAAAGAGTATGCAAGTTTATTGTAAGTGGTGTTATAGAAGTGGCACGTGACGGAGTTGAGCCGTTCGAGATCGACTTCGGGGATGGTGAGTGTGATGCTCTGGCCGTTGTCAGAAGGGGCGACGAAGAAAAAGAGATTACACTCAGGATGAAACACAGGATCTTCAGGCACTAAGATGGTATAATGTTGAAAATGAGATATAAAGGCTGCTGTAAGGCAGCCTTTTTTCGTTTGCCGTCAGCCGGTTACCTTAACCTGTGATCCATTCAACTTTTACTATCTTTATTCCAAAATCATTTCTGATTATGAAAGCAGTTCAGCTAACCGGCCTTAACAGGGTTAAGATGATCGATGTTCACGATCCGCCGTCACCTGCAGAGGGAGAGGTCCTCCTTAAGGTTGAAAAAGTTGGTTTGTGCGGTTCGGATATTCATTATTTCAGGGACGGCAGGATAGGAGAACAGGTAGTAGAGTACCCGTTTATCATAGGGCATGAATTTTCAGCCACAGTTCTTGAAACAGGCTCAGGAGTTAAAGAACCGTTAGCCGGTGACAGGGTAGCTGTCGATCCGGCAATGCCGTGCTTCGAATGTGAACAGTGCCGGCAGGGGAGGGAGAATACCTGCCAAAGGAATATTTTCCTGGGTTGCCCGGGCCAGTCGGAAGGAGCCATGAAAGGTAAAATAATTGTTCCGGCTCATTGTTGTTTCAGGATACCCTCTTCAATGACCCTTGAGGAGGGCGTTCTTGTTGAACCGGTTTCAGTTGCATACTGGGCTGTTAAAAGAGCCGGTGCAGTTCAGGGGCAGACGGTGGCGATACTCGGCGCCGGACCGATCGGCGACAGCGTGTTGCTGTCAGCCAGGCACCATGGGGCAGGTATGTGTATTATCACCGACAGGATAAAGGAAAGATTAAACCTGGCTCTTGACCTGGGGGCTGATCATGCATTTGATATCGAAAACACAGATGTGACGGAAGAGATTAAAATGTTACAGCCAGGTCTGCCTGATGTTGTATTTGAATGTTCGGGGACTCAGGAGGCTTTTGATCAGGGCATCGGGATGCTGAAACCGGGTGGAACACTGGTAGTTGTCGGTATCCCTGAGTTTGGAAGGTGGTCATTCGATGCCCATACTGCAAGGCGAAAGGAACTTTCAGTTATTCATGTCAGGCGTCAGAACAGATGCGTACAGGATGCAATTGATCTGATCGCCCAGGGCAGGTATGATTTCAAAAAAATGATCACACACCGGTTCAGACCTGATCAAAGCCAGCAGGCATTTGAAATGGTTGCAGGCTGCCACGACGGAGTTGTCAAGGCCCTTATTGAGTTCTGAATAATTCCTGTCTGTCAGATGCCTCCGGCGTCACCACGGGTGCAACCCGTGGTTGGCACTTGCGAAGGTACATTAATGCAAAGAAAGCTGTAAAGGCCTGGTTTTTTGAAGCGAGGTACTCTGCCTTGAATAATTCAGCTTAGCTAAAGTTGAAGTTTAACAATACAAGTATTATTAGTTCTAGAAGGGTTGTTTTCAATATTAAGGGTAATGAATACAGGTTGATAGTGAATATCGAATACAAATTAAAGATTGTATTTATTGTATGGTTCGGCACCCATAAAGAATATGACAAAATAGATGCGAAGGAGGTGAAATATGAATCTTAAAGTTTTAAAAACAGAAAAGGAATATAAAGATGCAGTGAAGAGGATCTATGAAATTATAAACTCAGAAAAAGATCAAATAGAATCGGGTTCTTCCAAGGGGGATGAACTTGAACTTCTCTCGCTATTGGTTGAATGTTATGAGGATGAGCAATTTCCTAAAGAGGCTACTGACCCTATAGATGCAATTAGGTTCAGAATGGACCAGATGAATTTGAAGCAAAAGGACATAGCCCCTCTCTTTGGTGGAGAGACGAGGGCTTCAGAAGTACTCAATGGAAAACTCCAGCTTACTCTTAAGATGATAACTATATTAAACCGCTATCTTGATATCCCTCTTGAACTTACACGATAAAGAAAAAGATTGTTTGATTACGACTATTGTATCCGTCCTACGAACCCCATCTTTCTTGGTGGAAGCTTAGTTCGTAGATTTGGTGCATGCGAAAAATCCAAAGACACACCCGATTTGAGATGTACTCCCACCTCGAGGCCTTCAAGGTCAGCAAGCAGTCACAAAAGATCTATTGCAGGCAAAAGGGACTTGCTTTATCCACCTTCCAGTACTGGGCCAAGAAGTACCGTGAGGAATTTTCAATAGCAGAAGCCATGGACGAAACTCCCGGTTTCATTCCGGTACATGTTCAACCAGATCCTGAACCCGATCAGGTGCATGTTCCTGGCCAGTTGCATTTTCTGTTTCCCAATGGCATACAGGTCATGTGCCCGGAGAGTGTTGATCCCGTGGTTCTGAGGACGCTTCTAAATCCATAGTCATGTTTGCATTAACCGCTGAGAACGCTTTCCACCTGTACAGTCATCCTACGGATATGAGAAAAAGTTTTGATGCTTTGTCCGGATTGGTGCGAAATAATCTTGGGAGCAACCCCACAGGAGGAGAGGTTTTTATCTTTATCAATAAGCGGAGAGACAAGGTCAAGCTGTTGCACTGGCCGGGATCCGGGTATTTGCTTTACTACAAGCGTCTGGAGAAAGGAACCTTTGAGCTTCCCAGGTATGATGCCCGGACAGGGAGCATTACTTTGAGCTATGCACAGCTGGTGATGATCATGGATGGATTGTCCATCAAAAACCTACAAAAACGTATCCGTTATAAGCTTCCTGAGACACCTGTAAATCAAGATTAATAAACAACCTTTCAGAGCTGTTTTTATCAAATTCTGACATTTTTTTTGTGTAGAACTTTACAGTGATTTTCTTCGCTAAATGGCTGTGTTTCTTTAACTTTAACACGTGTTAAAAGCGCTGGAAAATATGACAAAAGAAGAACTGGTTAATCTGGCCAGCAGCCTTCAATCCCATGTCACTCAAATGGAGTCACAGGTCAGTCAAATGGAGTCACAGGTCAGTCAGATGCAGTACCAGATCGACCAGATGAACCGACTGCTCTATGGTGCTAAACGTGAACGCTTCATCTCCAGCACAGATGAAAATCAACTTTCCCTGCCCTTTGAGGTTGAGCAGGAAGAGACTCCTGAAAAGGATCTGGAGGTGGTTACTTATGTTCGTGAAAAGAAAAAGCGAAAAGAACATCCGGGCCGGGTAGCACTTCCGTCGCATTTACCAGTGGAAGAAATCATTCTGGAACCCGAAGAAGATACTTCACGGATGAAGTGTATTGGCAAAGAAGTAACAGATCAACTGGAACTTGTTCCGGCCAGACTCTTTATTAAGCGTTTTATACGTCCCAAATACATTGCCGTTACCGATGAATCCCTGGAAAAGCATAAAGGTGTAATTGCCGAACTTCCGGTATTCCCAATTGAAAAGGGCATTGCCGGGCCAGGGCTGTTGGCCCAGATCATGGTCGTCAAGTTCGTTGATCACTTGCCGGTATATCGACAGATCGAACGTTTTAAACGGGAAGACATCAGGTTATCCTCTTCTACAATCAATGGCTGGCAGGAAAGCATATGTAATTTGCTGGAGCCACTGTATGACACCTTAAAGCACAGAGTGCTCTCTCAAGGGTACCTGCAGGTGGATGAGACCCCGGTACCCGTGCTTGATAAGCAGACAAAAGGGAAGACACACCGGGGGTACCACTGGATATACCATAGCCCGCTGGAAAAAACAGTATTGTTTGATTATAATACCGGAAGGTCCAGGGAGGGACCGGTTAAACTGCTCAGGGACTTCAAGGGTTACTTGCAAACCGATGGGTACAAAGTATATGATTTATTTGCTAAAAGAAAGGATATTATCCATGTAAACTGTATGGCTCATGCCCGCAGAGGCTATGAAAAGGCATTACCTTATGATGAAAAGCGTGCAGCATATGCCATGGGTATGTTCCAGAAGCTATACGCTATTGAACAGAAAGCTCGTGAGGCGAACTTATCCTCGCAGGAGCGCCATACCCTGCGCCTGGATGAATCATTACCGCTAATGAATGAGCTGGGAAAATGGATCGTGGAAACATACAAAACAACTGAACCAAAGTCCCCGCTGGGAAAAGCAACGGCTTATTGCATTGAGCGCTGGGACAATTTACTGGCATACATGAAAGACGGGAGTCTGGAGATCGATAATAACCTGGCTGAAAATGCCATCCGCCCAGTCACACTCGGCAGAAAAAATTACTTGTTTGCCGGATCTAACCGGGGAGCTGAACGGGCAGCTATGATGTACTCGTTCTTCGGTACCTGTAGAAAGAATGATGTTAATCCCTATCAGTGGCTCCGGAAAGTTCTGGATGTAATCCCGACCTACAAGGTCAACCGGCTTACCGATCTGCTGCCTCAGAACCTGGAACTATAACCCCAGCATACCGCTAATATCTGAATATCCAAAAAAAAATCTATGACCCACTTGGTAGGATGGATACGGATGGATACCTTTGAACAACCTCAAGGGGGGTCAGTTAAGTCCGGCATAAGTGGGGTCAGTTAAAAAAAGTCTAGAGGGGGCAGTTAACCGGTTCTTCGTCAAATTTGGGGATATATAATGGAAGTTTTATTGTTGATAACTAATTGAATATCAATAAAATGATATCTTATTTTCTTTGGTAAAAACATCTTTGTTTTGTATCTTAAAGTAATGATAAACAATTACTTAAGATGATAAAACAACTGTTTGAGATGCCATTATTAAAAATCCAAAAAATTGAAAATTATGAAAAAGTTATCAGGATATATGCTTCCGTCAGATCTTCTCAATCGAGATGTCCCGTATGTGGAAGATATAGCAACAGGATACATGATTATTATTTCAGAACTATTTCTGACCTTCCGATATTTCAAAACAAGACCATAATCCTATTAAAGACTCGTAAATTCAAGTGTATAAATAAGCATTGTCAGCAAAAAGTATTTTCAGAACAGATACCTGCCATTTTACGATATTCAAGAAGAACGGAAAGAGCGGCAAAACTCCTTGAGACCCTTGCAATCGAGTTAACAGGAAGGCTGGGGAGTATAGTATCGCAAAACTAAACCTTACTGTTAGTAGCTCTACCGTGACCAGAATTGCTCATAGCCTCCCTCTTCCAGATATTGTTCAACCAGAAGTGCTTGGTGTAGATGACTGGGCATACAGGAAGGGTGTTAGCTATGGTACAATTCTAATTGATATGGAGACATCCAGACCGGTTGACTTGCTACCATCAAGAGATGGCCAGGTATTAAAGAATTGGTTGATTAAATACAACAAGGTTAAGATTGTTAGCCGAGATAGGGCAAGTTCATATGCAAATGCCGTTATTGAGGCTTGCCCAGACGCCATTCAAATAGCTGATCGTTTTCATTTATTGATGAATCTATCAGATGCTTTGGATACCTATTTTAAAAGCATAGGTATAAGAATAAGATCTCTGATAAACGCCAAGACCAA
>JBJKPH010000243.1:0-5316 GCA_046706585.1 Bacteroidales bacterium
TAATGTTCTTTATAGCCTCATTTACCGACACAACCATTATTTGGTCACTCTCATACATAACCATAGCACTTATGACAATCCCCAACCTGCTTGGTCTACTTATACTCAACAAGGATATTAAGGGAACCATCAGACAGTACTGGATCGATTTCTCAAAACAACACCCCGAGGAGAAGATCAGTAAGAAGTACGCGATAAAATACGGCAACCGGTAATTAGTTACCGGGTGCCGGATCTCCCCATGCCCCACCCCATCGTACCGCTGTACCGTTGTACCGTTGCACCTTTATTCCATCGTACCGTCACACCGCTTCGCTGAGTCGAAGTCCGCAGGCTACGGACGAAGGTGGGTCACACCATAACACCATCAGTCCCGGTCTCTCTGTCCCTTCGTCTCTGAGTCTCTAAGTCCCTGTGCTCTGTGCTCTGTGCCCTGTGCCCTGTGCCCTGTGCCCTGTGCTCCGTGCTCTGTGCTCCGTGCCCTGTGCCCTGTGCCCTGTGCTCTGTGCCTTTTCGCCTCCAACAGCACCACGCACTCAACATGATGGGTATGCGGGAACATATCCACGGGTCTTACTGCAGCGACACTGTACTTTTCAGCCAGTATACTGATATCCCTTGCCTGGGTTGCCGGATTGCAGCTGATGTATACTATTTTCTGAGGGTTCAGTTCCATTATTTTTCTAACTACCTTCTCATGCATTCCTGCCCTGGGAGGATCTGTAATAATCACATCAGGCATTCCGTTCGATTCAATAAAATCACCAGTTAGTACATCCTTTATGTCACCTGCATAGAACCTGCAATTAATGATATTATTTAACTCCGAATTAATGCGTGCATCCTTTATTGCTTCTTCCACGTATTCAATACCGACAACCCTGCCTGAATCACGTGCAACAAAACTGGCAATTGTTCCTGTCCCGGTATAAAGGTCATACACCGTCTCATCACCATTAAGTCCTGCCAGATCCCTGGCCACCCGGTAGAGCTGGCAGGCCTGGTGAGTGTTGGTCTGGTAGAACGATTTGGGGCCTACCCTGAACCTGAGCCCCTCCATCTCCTCAAAGATATGATCCCTTCCTGCAAAAAGCTTTACCTCGCAGCCTGCAATTGTATCATTTCCACCCGGGTTGATCACGTACATCAGGGATGTTATTCCGGGGAAAGAGGAAGCTATATGTTCCATCAATGCTTCCCTTTGCCTTTTCGACTCCCTGAAAAAGGTAACGATCACCATCAACTCACCCGTTGAGGATGTACGTATAATGAGTGTCCGAAGAAAACCCTTCTGCTCTTTTATATTAAAGAACTCCAGATTGTTTCTCCTGGCATATTCGCGAATACTGTTCCGTATTGCATTGGAGTCATTATCCTGCAGGTGACAATGCTCAATATCTAATACCCTGTCGAACATTCCCGGGATATGGAATCCGAGGGCACTTGTATCGCCTATTTCCTCTCCTGAATCGATCTCCTCACGGGTAAGCCATCGCCTGTCGGAAAAGGTATTCTCAAGCTTGTTCCTGTAATAAAATTTTCTTTCGGAAGCCAGGATAGTGTCCGGCACCGGAAAATCAAATTTCCCGATCCTGCTGAAATTGTCGATGACCTGCTGCAGTTTGAACTCCAGTTGTTTATCATAAGGCAGGTGTTGCCACTTACATCCTCCGCATGTTCCGAAATGCCTGCATTCGGCTTTGATCCTTATTTCTGAATAGTGGTGGAATTTGACAACAAACCCCTCCATGTACTTCTTCCGTTTACGGGTAACCTGCACATCCACTACATCTCCGGGGATAAGCATTGGCACAAACACAACCCTGTCTCCCACCCTGCCCAGGGCTTTCCCTTCGGATCCTATCGCAGTTATTTCAACTTTCTCCAGTAAAGGTTTTTTATTTGACATCTGTTTCTATAGCCAGTGAAATTGTTTTGCAAAAATAGATAATTATATAAGAATTCAATTTGTTGCTGGTTGCTGGTTACAGAAATCCCCTCCATGGAGGGGTTTGGGGTGGGTTGAGCGTAGACTGTGTCCACCGTAGCTTTAGCGAAGGTGGAGCGTAGAGTATTGAGATGTGAGAAAATTGGAAATAGAATCCTATACTTTAATCTTTATTCGTTCATCTTATTTCAAGCTGCTGGTCACGTCCTTGAAATATAACATGGGGCATCGCCCCATGGAGCCAAAGCAAGGAGTTGTAAAAGATAGCAAACAGATTTTTAATAATCTGAAAAATGTCTCCAATTACATAGAGGGTTATAGCGAGGAGTCTAGCGACGAAGCAACCTCTCAATGATCAGAATTACGCAAGAAAAACCATAACCACCACTTCCTACACTCTAAGCCAGGGGATTACCACGCCTCTGGCGTGGTGATCCCCGATTGGGGTGGCTTCAGAGCCTTTGAAAAATGCCTGTGGCATTTTTATTTACAGCCACCCTTCGCTTTCGAAAGCAAGCTCCCGACGCTTCAGGGGGCTGTAAATAAAAAATCCCGCTTTGCGGGATTTTTTGAAAGGCTCTGGCGGAGAGAGGGGGATTCGAACCCCCGGTACGGTTACCCGTACGTCAGTTTAGCAAACTGGTGGTTTAAGCCACTCACCCATCTCTCCCTGACCAGTTTTTACGGTAAACAATACACCGTTTTAAAGCCAGACAAAAATAAAAAAAGTTACTCAAATCGTCAAAGCAATAATTCAGTTATTTATTTATTGTTGATCCTCTCCTTTATAAGACCGAGGTCAACCTCTCCGTCAGCGGTATCAAAATAGAATATGCCATCCTTTTCAAGGAATCCGAATCCACCATATACAGGTTTCATGATCGCTTCAGGAACCCTTCCGAGAGAAGGAACATAGTATAGGACCGAATATTCTTCAACCCTCTGTCCTTCGCTGCTGAACAAATAATCAATCTGGGCCCAGTTTTTATCCCCGCTGACATCCATAAGTGTTATCCAGAGTTCCGTATCATCGTCATTATTCATTTTTTTACTGAGGGTACCGGCATCCTCAAGAACCAGTCCTACCCTGGTTTCGGTATCCACCAGCACCTGGCCGCCCTCATCTGACTCGTAAACAGCAGTTATTTTTTCATCTTTTGAAACGCGATCATACTTACAACCTGAGAACAGGATATCTGATATGCAGGTGTCATCCCAGCTTGAGCCTTTGTATACATCCGTTATTTCGAGCCTGACGAAGTATGAAAATTTAACAATATGTGAACAATCGGGACACATTTCCCTTGCCGGATCAATCTGGTCTGAAAAATCGTTCATAAAAGATCCTGTAAGTTCATCTCTTGGTCCGGCCAGATTTTCAATGCCCGGAAGCAGTTCTATCTCCTGTGTTCCCATTTTGTCTTCAAAGTTGAAAATCCTGCTTTCACCAACCTGCTTCATCCTGTAAAGTGCAGATATTTCCGAAACCTGGCCTTCGATAAAATATCCTGCATATACCGACACACTGCCGGTTTTTATCCTGCTGTTCCTGGTAAAAAGTGATTCTGATTTCTGGTATCCGTTTCTTACCACCAATTTCTCAGGAAGGGAAGGCCCAGTTCCGAACAGGATATATTCACCTTCACCGTATCCTTTTACCCCTTCAACCCATGCAGTAGCGGAATCATTATCGAAAAGGTTTTGCGGGGAATACGGGCCCGCTCCCCCGAAAGTATCTGTGGCATCAAGTTCTGAACTGCAGAAATAGCCGGTAGTGTTCATATCCGGAGATACTTCACGAATATTTTTCTCTGTCCATTCACCTGCAGATGTGGCAAAAGCAAATGGCAACATTAATAATAAAATAAGCTGTTTCATATTCAGGCAGATCTTTTGAATAAATGGTTGATAATGCAAGTTAAGAAAATGTATTGATTACTGCATATGAACCATATCCAATACGATCATGACCTCCTGTCGTGTAAGTCATAGCACTAAACTCTTACATACTATATGACAAAAGGCCTATCACAATCAAGAGCCTGATACAGGATAATCTGGCAAAATGCTGTAATATCCTGTAGATAATTATGGTATCCATAGTCTGTATGAAAATTAAATTTCATATATTTGATTATCTGCAAATCTATCTGATAAATCAAAGACCATGAAAAAAATAGTCTTTTACCCGATTGTCATTCTAATATACAGCTATGCACCGGGCCAGGAGGATTGTCCACCATTAGCGGCGGGCTGACTCTTTGTTCAGTTGAGTAGCATCCTGAAATGCGACTTTATAGATTTAGCAGGGAAAGCTAACTGTAACATTTTAAATTATGCACATTCAATACTTTGATGTCTCAATACCAGGCATTTTATCCAGTGAAGAAAAGGATAGCCTTCCCGGGATAGGAGAATATATAAATTTTGAGCCTTATGAATATTATATATGTGATGTGATCCAACGAAGTGAGTTAGATACCATTGTATATTTAATTCCAAAGAGATTAGAGAAACCCTTGAAAAAAGTGCCTGAGATACAAAAGTTCATCAGGAAATTAGAATTGTCGGGAAGAACTGTCCTTCGCCTGATAAATTTTGACAAAGAAGATATTAAGGACTGTGATCTCATAACAATTGAGTAAGCAGATTATGGCACCGCGGACAGAAGGGAATACAATACGGGTGTGATGGATATAAAGCTATGAAATTCCAAAAAGAAACATACCATGATGTTGTTTCTCCTTCCTTTTCATCAGAAGGACAGGAAATATACCAACCCCTGATTATTTCCTTTATGAATCCATTTTCAATTAATCGTTCTTTATGAGTCCGGGATAGATCATCTGCTTTGATAATAGCAATACCTCTTTCATTTTGAAGTTTTTCAAGTTCGACTAAAGATTCAGCAAGTTTTTCCGCCGGCTTGGCCATGATAGTCTCTATTTAATGCTCATTAATCGTTTTAGTTTCATTTTTTGTGAATAGCAGATTTTTCCCGTTTAATCTGTCAGGAATATTGTTTTACATAATTTTTATTATTTTTGCTGCCTCGATCAGGATTGCTTGTTGTTTAACAACAGAAAGGCAAATGTTCTTTAAATTATTCTTGCTGAAAGAGAAGTTATCGGGGTATAGCGCAGTCCGGCTAGCGCACCTGCTTTGGGAGCAGGGGGTCGCAGGTTCGAATCCTGCTACCCCGACATATAAACGCTCATTTACAGGTAGATACAGGTTTTTGAACCCAGTTTTGAACCGAAAAGTAAAAACCCTGTCAGAAATGGCAGGGTTTTTTGTTGAATGACTTTCAAATTGGAATTATTATATTATTATTCCAAAATGGCGAAAGCGGGGTAATTTGTTATCAA
>JBJKPH010000244.1:0-4393 GCA_046706585.1 Bacteroidales bacterium
TGTTACGTCATCGCTTTCCGTGCAGGTGCCGTTTGTCTCTGTCCATCTTAATACATATGTACCGTAAAGGTCTGCTGATATTGTTGTTGTGGGCGAGGTGGCATCGGTAAAGGTTATTGTCCCTACTCCGCTTACCTGGGTCCAGGTGCCAGTGCTTCCCGTATGGTCACTTCCCACCTGGTAAGTATGTGCCGTTCCGGCAAGGGTAGTGGTAAGTGTTCCGCAAAGGGCCTGGTCCGTTCCTGCCGATAGACCTGTCGGGTCTTCATTAGAATCGATTGTTACGTCATCGCTTTCCGTGCAGGTGCCGTTGGTCTCCGTCCATCTTAATACATATGCCCCGTAAAGATCAGCTGTAATATGAGAATTGGGAGAATTAACATCTGTGAATGTTACTGTACCCGGACCACTCACCTGGGTCCATGACCCGGTACTCCCTGTATGGTCACTTCCCACCTGGTATGTAAAGGCAGTGCCTTCGAGATCGGTAGCAAGGACACCACAGAGATACTGTTCCGTTCCGGCAGACAGCCCGGAAGGATTCTCATTAAAATCAATAGTAACATCATCACTTGATGAACAAGATCCATTGGCAAGTGTCCATCTGAAAACATAAGTTCCGTATAAGCTCACAGACACTGTTGAATTTCCACTGTTTGGATCTCCAAATAAAGGTGATGTATCGGGACCGCTCACCCTTGTCCAGGTTCCCGACCCTTTAGCAGGGTTATTCCCTTCCAGTGTAGTTGTCAGACTGCCACATATATCCTGGTCAATTCCTGCAGCCGCAACCTGGTTCTCATACACCTGAACCGTAAATGCCTGGGATGAAGAGATACATCCGTTTGCATTTTTTACTGTTATAAGAAACTGGTAATTATTTTCTGCAACACCGGAAGGAATATCGACAGAAAGTGGAGACGAAGTAAGTGGTTCATCTGTTACAGGAACAAAACCTGACATAGCAGGAGTACCAGTTACTATTGAATAGCTAGTCGGACTAAATGAGGTACCGGAATAAGGAAGGGTGAATGCTGTTGATGTATTGCATATTGCAGAGACCGGATTAAGAGATATTGAAGGAGATGGATTAACTGTCCATTCGGCAAGGGTAACCCAGGAAGTTTCTGAGCATCCGGCTCCTGTTGTACATCCGGCTCTCTGTCCCCTTATCGAAACAAGGTTATGACCTGTTGTGCTTAAATTCGTCCCCGGAGTATAATTTAACCATGTCCCTGTTCCGTCATAACGGTACTGAAATGCATCGGCACATCCTGAACCGCCTGTTCCTGAGTTAAATGTGGCAGATACATTCTGACCTTCACATACCTCACTCAGGTTGGGGGATTTTGTGTTCAGTGTTGGGCCGGCAGGCTGAGGTACTGTTGTCCATGAAACAGTATTCCAACCGGTATCATTGCATCCGGTACCTGAAGTTAATCTCCTTGTCCGGATACGTATCCTGTCAGCTCCGGCCACTCCGCTGCTAACGGGTGTTCCCGGTGTATAGGATTGCCATGATGCTCCTCCGTCAGTACTGTACTCGTATACATCGGAGGGATTAATCCCTCCGCTTCCACCGGTGAAAGTAGCTGAAACACTGGTGGAGATACATACCTCCGTTATATCAGGATCCTTTACAATGGTCTGAGCAACCGGTTGTTCAGAAACATCAACAGAATAGGAAGGTGAAACTCCGGGACATGTGCCATCTGATTCGCTCAGCTGTATAGAATAGGGAGCAGATCCGTCCCAGGTAACATTTATACTGTTACCTGTTGTCGCTGAAGGGGTACCCCCGGTTACTGTCCAGTTATAGCTGTGCCCGGCTGTGTTTGGTACAGAATAGGTTACCGCAGTACCCGTACACAAATCAGAAAACTGGTATCCGGAACAGCTATTCTGAGCGCCCATACTATAAAATGATGAAGGTGCATTCTGGTTGGAATATTCGGTACTGATCCATCCTTGTGACCTGGCAGTATTTGATATTCTTATTTCATCTATATCACCTTTGAACCCCTGGCCCGCTTCATCCCTGTTGCCTATTGTAAGACCAATTGAATTATACTGGTCAATATACCCTGACATAGCTACAGTATTGACAGGAGAACCATTAACATAAATGCGTACGTTGGATCCATCATATGTTCCGGTGACCTTGTACCACACATGATCATTTATTATACTACCGACAGGTGCATCAAAATTGGTTGATCCATCATTGGTATGAAATCTTATATCATTATCAGCTGTATTGTTGAATTCAAATCCATAAGGGCCCCATGGAGCAACATCATTGCGTCCGTACCACAGGGGCTTGGCCCATGTATTCTGGGCGCCGTCCCTCCTCATCCAGCATGAAACAGTAATAGCAGTAACAGGTTCCAGTTCATCACTGCGTGGAACACTGATGCTGTTTGTCCCATTGAAGTACCGTCCTGTACCAATGAAACCTGCTGCTGATGAAGAACCATTATTTGTTCCGTCATTACCGAAAGATGTGGCATCGAGCAGATTGTTAAGATGATAAACAGCTGAATATAAAGGTGACCATGTGTCAGGAGTGGATGGGTCAGCTGTAATCTGGGGATTACCGTACACAATCCGTACATGAGTATCTGATGTAACTGAAAGAACAGGGATTTTTACCCAGGCAACCAGGTCTCCGGTAGACGGATCATAACTTTCGATCTGGTGATCCAGTTTCATATAGTTTTCATCCGTGAAGATGATATCCCAGCCATTCGTATTCTGAACATATCCACCATTGGCAACTGTTCTGAGGTTGTCCCTGTCGGGAGATGTTGTTATCTTAACAAGCAGCGGGAAATTCATTAGATCAGAACCACCGGCAACATTGTTATGATCTATTGTTATCATTTTCTGGTACGCATATCCCAATACAGCTGCCGGTAAAGGATTAACAGTCACTGTAACCTGGTCGGTACTGACACATGAACCACGTGTAGCCGTGAGAGTATATGTTGTTGTAACTGACGGACTGGCTACGGGATTCTGGATATTGGGATCGCTTAGTCCTGTTGAAGGACTCCATGAATAGGTGTCGCCTCCTGAGCCATTTAATGTTACCGAAGATCCCTTACAAACAGAAACGTCAGGACCTGCGCCGGCATTAATGCTGCATCTCCCGGCAAAGCAATAATCAAAAGATGTTGTATTAAGGACACTCAGCCCTGTCCTTGTTATAACCGATCCGGCAACACTGCTGTTAACTCCGCCTGGATTATCCCATGCAGTACTTCCTGCATCTCTTCCTGATATCCTTGAGTTCGCATCAATTGTATTGCTTGTAAATCCTGAACCGTCGAGTGCAAGGGAGTAAGTGACCGACGGTGTTGCTGAACTGCTGAAAGCCCAATAGCCATCGGTAAACGCATAATCAAGTTGATCTCCATTGTCAAGATAGGGGTTAAAAGCACCGGGTGATGATGCGATAAATTCCGATGTTATATAAACTGTTGAACCCAGGTTCGAAAAATTATAAACTGCAGGTCTGTACCGGGAGTCTGTTCCCACCGGGAAAAGGTAATCATAACCTGTTGATCCTACCCGTCTGCTTAACTTTCCAATAATTGTCCCTGAAGTATGATTTAGAGCGTTTGCATTTGAACGGGTAATAGTAAGAACATTTGAACCGGTTTGTATATTTCCTGATTGCATTCTGAGAGTGCGCGTGCAATTAACATCATTAGCCAGGATAAGGTTATTATTACCTGCACTCCCTGTATTATTTAGTGTAAGGTTATAAAATGTCTCGTTTGAAGGATCTGTAATGGTCTGGTTTGTAGTCCCGTTGAAATTAACCGTACCTGTACCCGGGGTAAATGCACCCTGGTCGGTCCAGTCACCGGCAATTGTAATATTATAGTCGTTTGTTGCAAGTATCGTGGAAGCTCCTATCGACAGATTTCCATGGATATTCAGACCACTTACCATACCCTTGGTATTAGATCCTGAGGTACTCATGTTATAATAAGAAGATAAGGGAGTGATAACCTGTTGATAACCAGTTCCGCTATAGTTTACTGTATTTCCGGAATATGAAGCATCCAGGATTCCGTTTGATCCCATCAGGACTTCATCAAAACTTCTGTAATTCAGCGTTCCTTCGTTGATCCATTGAGCTCCAACTGTGGAATTGGAATTAAGTCCCAGGTTTATATTGACAGTTATCTGATTTGTTATCGAATAGGAATCATAGTTATACTCAAAATAATCAAGTGTCATACTGCCGGTACCGCTAAGTACAATATCGGCAGCAGCCCTAGCCCTGGCAATGAAAACGTTATTACTGTTATTTTGAATATCTCCATAAAACAAAAGACGATTTGAATTAGCTTCATGAGTATCCCATGTCGCTGTATTAGAT
>JBJKPH010000245.1:0-3835 GCA_046706585.1 Bacteroidales bacterium
CTCCCGGTCATATTTCCGAGGCTATCGGTTACCGTAATCTCGACCGGGAGGGGTGGGCGGGATAAAGATCAGTATCTGCCAAGCAGGTCAAAGATCTCTTTCCGTTGTTCCTTAAGCTCTTCGACAAGTTTCCGGTTGAACAGTTTTCTTACCTGGTACATAAATGTCCAGAACCTCTCCGTGAAGAGTTCCTGGTAGAGCAGTGATGCATAGCCCAGAACCGGCAGGGCGGGCAGAAGGAGCAATCCCCACCAGCCAAGGAAAACGACTCCGAGTATCACCACTACAGGGAAATAAATAAGGTAAAGCACCGTGCCCACAGCCACATAGGTGGAGCTGTAAAAGACCGGGTTTTTGATGAGACTTCCCACGAGGATCCGCGGAACAGTGAAAGGCAGAATGTTCAGGACAAGCCCTGCTATATAGAAGGGAAACCAGATGAGTACCGCCAGGTACCTGAGAAATCCCATGTTGAGCCTGGCGGCAAAATTCTTATCGCTAAGAACTCCTTTCTTCAGCTTATCGAAATAACCGTCAACCTTCTGCCTGAGGACGGCGAGGTCACCGGGGGAGGTCCTGGTAAGGTTGTTCAGTTTATCACAGGCCTCCTTTTCACTGACCCTGCGGTCGTCTTCAGTGAAGAACCATTTGAAGAAGGGATGCACTATACCGTTCCTTACCATTTGCAGTATTCTTTCCCCCAGCTCATCGTTCGACGGTTCTTCAATGATCACCACTTCCTCTTTCAGGGATGCTTCAATTTTCCTGTTGAGGGTAAGAAGTCCCTTTGCCGGATTTTCGGCATAATCATCCTTAAGGTCTTTCAGGCGTATGGCATCACCGAAGCTTATCATCAGCTCACCCCTGAAACTGGGTGGATTGGTATAATTCAGTCCTACCGGTACCACGTAAACATCGGCATCATACTTTTCCTCGGCCCCGAAGGCCATTCTCCCGATCCCTTTCTTCAGGTTCAGGAGCCTGCGTTTTTGTACTGATATTCCTTCAGAGAACACTATCAGGTTCTCATTCCTGCGCAGCAGTTCGTATATTGCATCAAAGGTGTCGAGGTTCTTATGCACGTTTTCCAGTCCTTCCTGGACCCTGTATACGGGGGCCACATTCAGTTCTTTCAGGCACCATGCACCGACAGGGTTCCTGAACATATCGGCTCTCATCAGGAAATGGATCGTTTGTCCCAGGTATGCGCCCACCATCATCCCGTCCATAAATGAATTGGGGTGGTTTCCTGCAAAGAGCAGGGGTTTGTCCATCGGCACCTTGTATTGCTTTGAATAAAAGATACGTCTGTAGTAGGTCCTGAAACCGAACGGAGGGAGTATATACCTGAGTATCCTGTTAAGCATATAATAGATTTTAACTCGTATTGAGGTTACTAATATACTATTTTACCTGAGTTTCCTGTCGAAAAAGCCGGCAATCGCTTTATTTACTTTTACCTGGTTGGCAAATACCAGGAAATGATGGGTGTCGTCGGCTATTACAAGTGTCTCATGGTAAACGCCATTATCAGATAGTCGCCTTACCAGGTCGGTACTCTGGTTGAAATCGACATTCCTGTCATCATCGCCATGGATTATCAGTACAGGCGAGGTCCATGTACCTACCGAAGAAACCGGGGATGATCTCCAGGCAATATCGCGTGCAGCCTTGTAATCGGGAATGGGTTCATATCCTGATCCGGGCCCCGGTATATATGATGACCAGTCGTGTACGCCCGATACATCCACGCCTGCCCTGAAGATACCGGAGTTTCGTGCCAGGGCAAGGGCTGTCAGGTAGCCTCCATATGAACCACCGTAAATGCCTATTCTTGACGGGTCGACAAATGATTGCTCCTTTAGCCATTCGGCGCCGGCAACAACATCCTGGTACTCCGAGGCTCCGCGTCTTCCCCCGTCCGGAGGATTATGGAAGTTAAAGCCATAGCCTATCCCGAGCCGGTAATTTACTGAAAGAACAGTGAATCCCTGTGAGGCAAGAAACTGGTTTACGGCATAGGCGTTCGAATAATATGATGAATAATGCCATCCCAGCAACATCTGTCTTGGCGGACCGCCATGCAGAAAAACTATTGCAGGGTTTCTCCCCCTGGCACCGGCCGGTCTGAAAAGTGTTGCATGTACTGTTGTACCGTCGGCCGATCTGAATATTACCTGTTCGGGCTTTACCATTTTATCCACAGGGAATGAACCGGGTATCAGATCTTCCCCGATAAGGCTGATCTTACGGTTATTGAGGGCAATAGCTGCCGGTACCGGGGGTCTTGCAGCGGTAGCGCTGATAAAGAAGAGCACGGATCCGTCGCCTGAGAAACAGGGGGCCCATTCATTACCTTCACCGGGAGTTAATATATCTGTTTTACCGGTAGCTGTCTCAACCCTCACTATATGTCTTCTGTCGATATCGGTTGTTAACGGGCCTGTGTTTCCTGCGAAGGCAACATATTTACCATCGTGGCTCATGGTTACATATTCGGCCATATAATTTCCGGGTGTAAGAAGGAGCGGATCGCCTCCTGAGGAGGGTATGCTGTACAGGTGGGGCCATCCGTCGTGGTACGACATGAAAACGATCCTGTTCCCTGCAGCCCAGTGAAGGTTATAACCCCCGTGAGTATTCGGCGGGGAGCCCATTATTGTTTCGGGAGCTTTCCAGCATGTATCGATTTTTCCGCTTTCGAGGCTGAAGGTTACAAGCGACCAGGGCCTGTGTCTCATTGCAAGCATTGAGTCAGGTGCCCCGCCTGACCCGGGCTGTCTGATAAATACAATATTTTTCCCGTCGGGTGACCACACAGGATTACTATCCCTTGAAAAAGATGGATCGATCCATCTTACGGGGACATTTTCGCCCGAATATATACCTATAAAAGAATGGTCCTGCCGTGATGACCTGAACGCGATCATATTCCCGCCGGGTGACCATACCGGTGAGCTGTTACTGCCCCTGGCCCTGAAAAGTCCGGTTGCATTCGAGGATCCGTCGACCGGCACCGTCCATATCTGGCCTGATCGTACAAAGGCTACTGTTTTGCTGTCGGGCGATATCACGGGATCCTCTCCTTCTCCCAGTGCAACAGGACTGCCTCCACCGAAGGGAATGCTCCACATCTCAACGGTTCCGGGGAAAGGGTCCTCAACAGCGTTCACTATTACGTTATCGTTCCAGTTTGAACCGTGATCGCCGCCACGAATATATACGACCCATTTGCCATCGGGAGATATTTTCACCGATGAGATCTCCTGTCCCTCATCCCTGACATAGCCGGTAAGTCTTCTTGCCGTATAGCCGGGCCCTTCGGCAACATATATGTTCCTGAGACCTGATTCGTTCACGGCCCAGGCTATCCTTGATCCTGAAGAGGAGGCAACCAGTTCGGAAGTGAATGGATATGACATTACTTCTTCCATTGTGAACCGGTTATCCTGCGCCCGGGTCTGTAATGTTATGACCGGGAGTAAAAGCAGCAGGAAGAGGTTTTGAAATAATCGTTTCATAGGGACATTATTTTGTTTAATTGATTGCAAATACTATTCTTCAGAACGTTTCCGGCACAGGTATTCAGGCTCAGAACACTAATCTGAGGTTAACCCCGAACCGGTCGATAAGAATATCGGTATTGTCTATGATCCTGAAAGCAGGTCGCCAGTCGACTCCAAGAGCCAGGGGAGCTTTACCGAACCGGTATTCAAGTCCCACCTCGGCCGGCATACCTATCTCGAAAGGTTCTCCCAGCCATCCGTAGCCGCCTGCCCCGAGGTAAAAGCAGATTCCGGGGTCGATTATCTCCGTGTACACGAAGTCATATATT